>CAMFTQ010000207.1 GCA_945988865.1 uncultured Anaeromassilibacillus sp. | reverse complement strand
GCAGAGTGAAGTCTTGCAATATCTCCCATTAAATAATAAAAGCCGTTGCCTGCTACTCTTCTTGCGCTGTCAAGGTCAATGCCGTTAAAACGCTCCATAATATCTGTGTGATAAGGAATTTCATAATCGGGAACAACAGGCTCGCCGAAACGCTCTACCTCTACGTTTTCGCTGTCGTCCTTGCCGATTGGAACGCTCTTGTCAATGATGTTTGGAATTACCATCATTATTTTTGTGATTTCCTCTTGAAGTGTTGCTTCGCTTGCTTCAAGCTCTGCAAGGCGCTGTGAATTTGCAGTTACCTGTGCTTTGATTTCTTCTGCCTCTTCCCTTTTTCCCTGCGCCATAAGTGTGCCGATTTGCTTTGACAGCTTATTTCTGCTTCCTCTTAATGCGTCAGCCTCTGCCTTTACCTTTCTGCTTTCTGCGTCAAGCTCGATTACCTTGTCAACAAGCTCAAGCTTTCTGTCCTGAAATTTATTTTTTATGTTCTGCTTAACAATGTCCGGGTTTTCTCTTAAAAATTTAATGTCTATCATTTTTATTACTCCTTATACTTTTATATGTATTTGAATATAAATTTTAATTATCTCCTAATTTATTGGCAAGGTCTGTAAGCTCCTGCGTTGAGTAGAACTCTATCGTCAGCGTTCCGCCCTCGCTTCCTTTGTTCGGTATTACTTTTACCTTTTTGCCTAAGTACTCTGTGAGCGCCAGCTCCACCTCGCTGTAATATGACGGCTTTGCTGTGCTTTGCTGTTCGTTTTTGTCCTTTTTCTGCGATTTGAGGTCCTTTATAAGCTTTTCTGTCTGACGGACTGAAAGCTCCCTTTCGGCAATTTCAAGCGCAGCTTTTATAATTTTTTCCTCGTCCTCAAGAGAAAGCAAAGCTCTTGCGTGGCCGGCTGAAATTCGGTTTTCTTCGACAAGCTCTACAGCCTTTTCAGGTAGATTTAAAAGCCTTAGAGCGTTTGCAACTGCCGACCTTGATTTTCCGACAGATTTTGCAACGTCCTCCTGTGTAAAGCCATGCTCCTCCATTAGAGTTTTATAGCCTCTCGCTTCTTCTATCGGCGTCAGATTTTCTCTTTGAAGATTTTCTATGAGCGCAAGCTCCATAGTTTCACTGTCTGACAGCTCTCTGATAACAGCCGGAACCTCTGTTATTCCCGCCATACGACAGGCTCTGTAACGTCTTTCGCCTGCTACAATTTCATATCCGCCGCCGAGTATCGGACGAACAAGAAGCGGTTGAATTACTCCGTGCTGTGATATACTCTCGGCAAGCTCAGCTATTGACGCTTCGTCAAATTTATATCTCGGCTGTTTTCGGTTAGGTTCTATCTCTGAAATCTTTAGAGTTACGGTGCTGTTGTGATCCTCGCTCTCGTTTTCAATAAAAATTGCGCCTAATCCCTTTCCTAAGCCACCTAATTTTTTTGCCACCTTTATTCTCCTTTAATATGAATTATTATTGCTTATAATTTCATTTGCAAGCTCTGTGTAAGCAACGCTTCCTTTACTGCTTTTGTCGTAGTAAATAATCGGCATACCGTAGCTTGGCGCTTCTGAAATACGCACTCCCCTCGGAATAACTGTCTTGAACACCTTTTTAGGGAAAAACTTTTTCACTTCAGTTACTACCTGTTGAGTAAGATTTAATCTGCCGTCATACATTGTAAGCAGTACTCCTTCAATTTCAAGCAAATTGTTGTACTGTCTTTTTACTCTGCGTACAGTATTCATAAGCTGTGAAAGTCCTTCAAGCGCATAGTACTCGCACTGAATAGGAACTAAAATACTGTCGGCAAATGTCAGCGCATTTGCGGTAATCAGTCCCAGTGACGGAGGACAATCGATTATTATATAATCATACTCGCCTTTTATCGGCAATACCGACGCTTTAAGCCTTGCTTCTCTTTTTTCAAGCTCTATAATCTCAATCTCTGCCGCCGCTAAATCAAGGCTTGACGGTAACAAATCAAGATTTTTATATTCTGTTTTTACAACGCAATCGCCGGCTTTTATTCCGTCAACAAGTATATTGTAGGTAGAAAGCTTTACACTGCGCTTATCTACGTTTACTCCGCTTGTTGCGTTGCCCTGCGGATCTATATCTATAAGCAGTGTTTTCTTGTCAAGACTACCCAGAGCCGCCGCAAGATTTACGGCTGTTGTAGTTTTTCCGACTCCGCCCTTCTGATTGGCGACAGCTATAACCTTTGCCAATAATATCACCTTTTCATATCTTTCATAAATATAATAGAATTGTACCATACTTTGAGTGCTTTTTAAAGTGTTTGACAAAGATTTTTTGATTTTTTAAGCAATTTAGGTCCTGTTTTTACATTTTCATTGATTATTTATTATAAACTGTTTCACGTGAAACATTATATTGTTTTATTTATCTCTTTAAAAGTTGTGTTATGCGAAGGCTCCCCTTAGTAAGGGGAGCTGTCGGCTTTGCCGACTGAAGGGATTGTTTTGCACCATTACTTAATCTTTGT
>CAMFTQ010000206.1 GCA_945988865.1 uncultured Anaeromassilibacillus sp. | reverse complement strand
GTTTATAACATAGGTCTGACCGGGTAATACACGTGTTGTTCCTTGTTCAACTTTGTCAGACTTATTATTGCTTGAGCTTGTCGAGCTTTTGTTTTCGTTCTGTGAAACAGGCTGTGTTGTCGTCGGGACGGTCGTTGCCTGTACGGTTGTTCTTTGTGTAGTTGCAGGCTCTGTAACATCCGCCGATGTATCGGGTTCAACCGATATTTTTGCATCCTCTGATGCTTCTGTAACAGAGGGTTCTGTTTGTGGCGGTGAGGTCGTTTCAAGCTCTGTAACAACCTTTGATGCTATATCAGCAGCAGTGCTGATGATTTTAACCTCATCAGTACTGCTGACAATAGGTGCAGTATTGGACTTAGTAAAACTAAGGCATATTAAAGCTGTAATAAAGGAACAGATAACAGCAGTTGCAATTATTATAATTACAATAAAAGCCTTGCTATCGCTTTTTTTCTTCTTAACATAATTGTTGATGGGAATTTGAGGTAAGGGAGAAGGCTCTGAGGACAAATTGTCCTCAGAAATCTTGGTATCAAGCCTTTCTGTTATTCCGCTACCGTCGTCACTTATGTTTAAGGTGCTGTTATTGCCCAAGTTTTTTGCAACATCGTCTAAAAGGTCGATTAACTGCACATTTGATATTTGGTGCTTAATAACAGTGTAAGCTCCACGGTATTCCTCTGCATCATCGGGACTTGTAAAGACTATTGTCTTAATATACGCATAATACAGACTTATGTATTCGATTACAGATGGTAAGTTGATATCCTTTTGCTTTTTGACCGTCGTATCAAAAATAATGCAGTGCGGGTGAAATTTATCTTTAATGTTGGCGAGAAATTTTTGATTTACAACCGAAACAGCACCTAAATAAGTGGCTGTAGCAGATGATTTAACTACAGCTTTGTAAATGCTAACATCTTTTTTATCTGCTACAATTAAAACGTTCACTATATCAGCTCCTCGCCCTGCTTAATTTTTGCAGATCCTTGAATTTTGTTGTGCAAATACGGTACATTTTTGATTTTTCGGGAATCAGGTTTTCAAATGGGATTATCCTTTTACCCAAAATAATAAGTCCTGTACCAGGTTTGTCTGTGTTAATGTATTTGCTTTGGTTATCGGACAAATCCCACAGCTCAACGATTTTCTTTAAATCATCCTTTTTCTGTGCCAACAACGTCACAAATTCAGCGTTTGACAGCATTGTCATTGCCTGCTTACTTGCCATAACCTCTGATATATTTTGAGTTGCACCGGATGCAATACCGCCGTGTTTTCTTATTCTTTTAAAGACTTTGACAAAAAAATCACCGGTTTTGTAAATCTCATCGCCTGATGATGAATCGTTAAACATAATAGAAAACTCATCGCACCACACCCACGTGCGGACACCACGGTTCTTGTTATCTATTACCCTTTGCCAGAGCAACTCAAGGAGAACAAGCAAGCCGACAGTCTGAAGCTGGTTGCCCATCTCAAAAATATCGTAAATAATGAAATTTTTGTGATACTGTATGTTAGTGTGGTGTGCAAAAATATTAAAGCTGCCCTCTACATACAACTCGATTGCAAGGGCAATATCAAGAGCTTCCTGTTCAGGCTGTTCTTTAAGATTTTTGTAAAAGTCAGGCAGAGTGGGTATATTGTTTATGTTTCCGTCAGATAAAAGAAAAGGCTGGTAAACTAATTTAACACATCTGTCAATAACGGAGCGTTCCTTCGCTGATAACGGTATGCCCTTTGCACATTCGCAGAATGTCATTATAAAGTCTGATTTCATTGCGATTGCCGATGCACCGTCATCTGCATAGGATAAATCCGTGTCAAAGATATTAAGATATGTATTAGTATTAGGTGAAAGCTTTATAATCTCCCCGTTAAACTGCTCGGCAAGCGGTTTGTATTCGTTTTCGGGGTCAATTACTATAAACTCATCCTCCGGGTACTGGAGCATTGCGGCGAACATTTCAGACTTTGTAAACATTGATTTACCGGAACCTGATGTACCTACAGTGAATCCGTTAGCATTAAGACCGTCCGTTCTGTCAATTATAATAGGAGTATTTGTTACCTTATTTATACCGTAATACAATCCGCCCTTTTTGAATTGATTGTAATACGAAAAGGGTATGAAGTTTGCAACCTCGTCGGTTGTCAAGTAGAAAGGCTGTCCCAAATACTGACCTTCAGACGTCAATACAGGATTTGCAAACGGCAATATACATTGTAAGCCTGCTTCCTGCTGTGATGTACCTGTTAAGACATCTACAATCACCTGATGTTCGAGTGCCTTTTGCCTGATGAATTCACGTAATTCAAAAAGTTCATTTTCGGTCGGAGCAGATATGAGAATATATATGCCGTATGAAAACAAGTCGCAGTTAGAATCACCTAAACGGTTCTGAAGCTCCGTCAGCTCCTTTTCCCTGCTCTGGAGGGCATAAGGGATAAACGAGCCGCCACGCTTATGATTTATTTCACGTCTTTTTTCAAGACGTCCCT
>CAMFTQ010000205.1 GCA_945988865.1 uncultured Anaeromassilibacillus sp. | reverse complement strand
CAACCCCTCCGTCAAAGCCAAAGGCTTTGACACCTCCCCTTACTCAGGGGAGGCTTTTAGTAATCTCTTACCCCAACATTTGCAATTGAACCGTTATATCCTAAAGATTCTAAAAATGTTTTGGTATTCTTTTTAATGAATACGAAAGCCTGCTCTGCAAGAAAAAACATACTCATCATCGGGAGCATTACTCACAGCACGGCTGTTGAAAAGAACCTGTTTTTTTACAGAACCTATGCAAAAAATCAAAGTGCTGCGATTGCGGCTTTTATCATTGCAATTTTTTCTCTTTCCTTTTCAGCCTGTCCCTTTACCTTGTCAACGACAGCCTGCGGTGCTTTTGCGATAAAGCCCTGATTGTTCAGCTTGCCCTCTGACTGTGCAAGGAGCTTTTCTGTTGCTGCAAGCTCTTTGTTGAGCCTTGCAAGCTCTGCTTCTTTGTCAACAAGCTCTGCCATAGGAATGTAGATTTTTGCGTCAGCCGTAACTACCGTTACTGCGCCCTCTATATCGAAGTTATCTCCTACTTCTACCTCGCTTGCAGACGCTAACTTGCAGATAAATTTAACTCCGTTTTCAAAAACGTCATTAAGCTTTGTTGCAATATATACCTTTGCTTTTCTTGAGGGCGGTACGTTCATCTCTTGACGGCGTTTTCTGATTGCAGTAATTGCCTCGATGATTTTCTCCATTTCGGCTGTTGCCTTTGGATAATTGTTATCTGCTGTATATTCGGGGTATTTTTCAAGCATAATTGTTTCTGCGCTGCCCGGTAATGTCTGATAGATTTCCTCTGTGATAAACGGCATAAACGGGTGCAGGAGCTTTAATATCTTGTCAAGCACCCAAACAAGCACCTGTCTTGCGTTCTGTGCGTCATCGCCCTCGCTTTGCAGACGTGACTTTGCAAGCTCAATGTACCAGTCGCAGTAGCAGTCCCACGTAAAGTCGTAAATCTTTTTAAGCGCAAGACCTAACTCGAACTTTTCAAGATTTTCAGTCATTTCCTTAGCGGTAGAGTTAAGTGTAGAAACAATCCACTTGTCCTCTGCTGTCAGCGTGTTGGGGAGCTTGTTTTCTACATTAAAGCCGTCAATATTCATATGAACAAAACGGCTTGCGTTCCACAGCTTGTTGGCAAAGCCGCTGCAGGCTTCAACCTTTTCGTTAGAAAAACGCATATCGTTGCCCGGAGTGTTGCCTGTTGCAAGGAACATTCTGAGAGCGTCTGCGCCGTATTTGTCGATAATTTCAAGCGGATCTATGCCGTTGCCGAGCGACTTTGACATTTTGATGCCGTTTTCGTCACGAACAATACCGTGCATAAATACTGTGCTAAACGGTGGGCATTTCATCTGCTCACAGGCAGAGAAAATCATTCTTGCTACCCAGAAGAAGATAATATCGTAGCCTGTTACAAGCGTGTTTGTCGGGTAGAAGTATTCAAGCTCAGGCGTCTTATCAGGCCAGCCGAGAGTAGAGAAAGGCCACAGAGCAGAGCTGAACCACGTGTCGAGAGTGTCCTCGTCCTGATGCAGATGATTTTTACCGCACTTAGGGCAGACAGTCGGTGTTTCCTTTGATACTATAATTTCACCGCAATCGTCACAGTACCACGCAGGGATTCTGTGTCCCCACCAAAGCTGTCGAGAAATGCACCAGTCCTTTATGTTTTCCATCCAGTGGAAGTAAACCTTTTCAAAGCGTTCGGGGATAATTTTAGTTTCGCCTTTTTTAACACATTCAATGGCAGGCTTAGCCAAAGGCTCCATCTTTACAAACCACTGCTTAGAAACACGAGGCTCAACAGTAGTCTTACAGCGGTAGCAGGTGCCTACGTTATGTGCGTGAGGCTCAACCTCAACAAGGAATCCGCCCTGTTTTAAGTCCTCAACAATAGCCTTTCTGCACTCGTAGCGGTCCATTCCCTTATATTTTTCGCCTGCCTTTTCGTTCATATGGGCAGTATCGTCCATAATGTTTATAACAGGCAGATTATGTCTTAAACCAACCTCAAAGTCGTTAGGGTCGTGTGCCGGTGTGATTTTAACAACGCCTGTACCGAACTCCATATCAACGTAGCTGTCGGCTACAACGGGGATTTCTCTGCCCGTTAGTGGCAGAATAACAGTTTTGCCGACAATATCCTTGTATCTTTCATCATCGGGATGAACGGCAACAGCTGTATCGCCGGGGAGAGTTTCGGGACGTGTTGTGGCAAGCTCTACATAACCGCTGCCGTCAGAAAGCGGATAACGCAAATGCCAGAAGCTGCCCTGCTGTTCCTCAAAATTAACCTCTGCGTCAGAAATAGACGTCTTGCAGTGAGGACACCAGTTGATTATTCTTTCGCCCCTGTATATAAGACCTTTTTCATAAAGCTTTACGAAAACCTCTTTAACAGCCTTTGAACAGCCCTCGTCCATTGTAAAGCGTTCACGCTCCCAGTCGCAGGACGAGCCTAATTTTTTGAGCTGGTCGCAGATGCGTCCGCCGTACTCACGCTTCCA
>CAMFTQ010000204.1 GCA_945988865.1 uncultured Anaeromassilibacillus sp. | reverse complement strand
GTATAAGAGACAGCAATATATAAAAACAGGATTTAATATATCGGTGCGGCTTTGCTTGCTATAATGACAATCCCTTAAAGCTGTTATCAAGTATTTTTGCCGATTTCTGCATTTTTGCAAGCTCCTCGTCAGTCAGCGACAGCTCGATTATCCTGTCAACTCCGCCTCTGTTGATAATACAGGGATTGCCCATGAAAACATCCTTTTGTTCATACTCGCCTCGCAGACGAACAGAAACCGTCAGCACACTGTTTTCGTCAGACAAAATCGCCCTGACAATCTTAACAAGCGCCATTCCTATACCGTAGTAGGTTGCGTTTTTGGCGGCAATAATCTCTTGTGCGGCATTTTTTACGTCTGCGCTGATTTTTTGCAGCTCCTCTATGTGATACGTGTTCGGGTTGTCCTTTAGAACATCTGCTATAGGCTTTGTTGCAAGAAGCGCCTGCGACCAAGGAACAAACTCGCTGTCGCCATGCTCGCCGATTACATATGCGTGCATATTGCGAGGGTCAACGTTAAAGTACTCGCCGAGCAGATACCGCAGTCTTGCTGTGTCAAGAGTTGTGCCTGTTCCGATAACTCTGCTGTAATTAAAGCCTGACAGCTCGTACGTTATGCGTGTCATAATATCAACAGGGTTTGTCGCTACCAAAAACACGCCGTCAAAGCCACTGTTTACAACAGGCTCTACTATTGACTGAAAAACCTTTGCGTTTCTCTGCAAAAGCTCAAGTCTTGACTCGCCCGACTTCTGATTCACTCCTGCACAGATAACAACAATATCTGCATCACCACATTCGCTGTAGCCGCCGCTGTAGATTTTCATTGAAGATTTTGAAAAGGCAAGTCCGTGGTTTAAGTCCATCGCTTCACCCTTTGCCCTTAATTCGTTTAAGTCAATCAGTACAAGCTCATCGCAGACATTCTGATTAAGAGCCGCATAAGCAAAGCTCATTCCTACCATTCCTGTGCCAACAAGCACAACCTTTCTTTTGCTTTGATACATAATCAATTCTCCTGTTTGTTTTTCTATTATTTTGAACCGATAAAATAATAATATTCTGTTGAAATGACAGGATTTTTTTGATATAATCAGCCGTGGCGAAAAAGTCAGAATTTTAATATATGGGGTGATTATATGAAAAAGGAGAAAAAAATAACGCTGTTTAACCTTGCGTGGCCGATTTTTATAGAAACGGCTCTGTTTATGTTTTTAGGTATAGTCGATGTTGCGGCACTCAGCCAATATAACGATGTAGCCGCCGCCTCTGTCAATACGGCTAATCAGGTGGTAAGCATTTGTACGCTTGTTTTTACAATAGTGTCGGGTGCAAGCGCAGTTTTAATATCACAGGCGCTCGGAAATAAAGACAGAGCAAAAGCATCTCGTGTTGCCGCACTTTCTATTCTGCTCAACCTCTTTTCGGGTATTCTGATAAGCCTTGTTTTAGTGCTGTTTAACAGACCTATCCTTTCCTTTATCGGTGCAGAGGGTCAGGTGCTTGACTTTGCGAGCGAATACCTGACGATTGTAGGCGGATTTATTTTTACACAGGCAGTTTTGTCACAGATTGCCGTTATTTTAAGAAATCACGGACTTACAAAAACCTCGATGTATGTCACAACAATAATGAACGTTGTAAACACCGTTTTAGACCTTGTGTTTGTACTGGGACTTTTCGGCTGTCCTGTTCTCGGCGTTAAGGGCGTGGCTATTGCAACTACAGCGAGCAGAATCGCAGGACTTATTGTGCTTATTGTCGTTTTGTTCAAGGTTGTCGAAAAGCCGTCAATGTTCAGGCTTTTAAAGCCTTTTCCGAAAACGGATTTTAAAAATCTGCTGAAAATCGGTGTTCCGTCTGCACTTGAATCGTTTAACTACAATTTAAGCCAGCTTGTCGTAACGTCTATCGTGCTTGTTTTTATGACAGACGCAGAGCTTGTCACAAAGACCTACGTTTCAAATATTGCGATGTTCTTCTATATTTTTGCAGTATCAATAGGTCAGGCTTCGCAAATTCTTATAGGTCACAAGGTCGGCGCTAAGGACTTTGACGGTGCATATAAACAGTGCTACAGAGCATTCTTTATAGCGCTTTCAATTTCAATGACAACATCTTTAATCGGAATACTTTTCCGCAGTCAGCTCATCGGCTTGTTCTCTCAGGACCCACAGGTAATCGAGCTTGGCTCAACGCTTATTATGCTCAACATTTTTGTAGAAATAGGCAGAACGTCAAACCTTGTAATAATTAACTCTCTGCGAGGCGCAGGCGATGTTATTTTCCCGACAGGAGCGGCTATTTTCTCTATGTGGGTGATAAGCACAGGCGGTTCATATCTTCTTGCCGTTGTGCTTAATATGGGAATATCAGGCTTGTGGATAGCCTTTGCTGCTGATGAATGCTTCAGAGGAATTCTGATGCTCTGGAGATGGCACAGCAGAAAGTGGGAAAGCAAGAGAATTGCAGATTGATTTGAGCTGATTTTACTCAACAAAGCTTTCGTTATTGACTATCAT
>CAMFTQ010000203.1 GCA_945988865.1 uncultured Anaeromassilibacillus sp. | reverse complement strand
TTTTTTCTTGCATTTGAAAAACGCAGTGAAAAAGCCGTCAAAAAAACAGTTATAATTGCCGTTATGATTGCTCTGTGCGTAGTCGGCAGACTTATTTTTGCACCCTTGCAGGGATTTAAGCCTGTGACGGCTATTATTATAATCACAGCTATGTACTTCGGCTGTGAAAGCGGATTTATGACAGGCGCACTCACTGCACTAATCTCTAATTTCTACTTCGGTCAGGGACCCTGGACGCCGTTTCAGATGATAGTGTGGGGACTTATCGGACTGACAGCAGGAGTTCTTGCTAAAAAGCTAAAAAGCAGTACCGCACTTTTGCTGATTTTCGGTGCGATAAGCGCAGTTGCGTATTCGCTTTTGATGGATATATGGACTGTGCTGTGGGCAGATAACGCATTTAATATTACACGTTATTTAGCCGCCGTTATTTCTGCATTACCGATAACGGCTGAATATATAGCTTCAAACATCGTCTTTTTGCTGATACTGTCAAAGCCACTCGGCAAAAAGCTTGACCGCATCTGCACAAAATACGGAATAGAATAAAAAAGAAAACAGCGGCTGAAATTCAGTCGCTGTCGCTTTTTGTAGCTTATAAGGTTTTAACAAATTCCTTTAAATATTTCTTTAAATCCTCTCCGATTTCCGGGTGATTTACGCCAAGCTCAATGTTTGCCTGCAAAATACCGAGCTTGTTGCCCATATCGTAACGTTTGCCCTCAAACTCAACAGCTGTCATACCCACTGTTGTTGCAATTTCCTTCATAGCGTCTGTCAGCTGAATTTCACCGCCTGCACCGGGAGTTGTTCTTTCAAGTATCTCAAAAATCTCAGGTGGCAGAACGCATCTGTCAAGTATTGAATAAAGAGATAGAACAGCCTCGGGAGTTTGTGGCTTTTCTACCATATCGGTGCATTTGTAAACGTTGTCGTGCATAAGCTCAACCTTTAATGAGCCGTACTTGTGAATATCCTTTTCGTCAACCTTTTTAATTCCCAGAACGCCCTTGCCGTATTCGCCGTACACGTCAATAAGCTGACCGATAGCAGGCTTTTCTCCGACAATAACGCCGTCACCGTACATAACGGCAAACGGTTCGTTGCCGACAAAGCTCTTAGCTCTGCTTACTGCGTGGCCAAGTCCCTTGGTTTCAATCTGACGGATAAATGTGATGTTAGCCATACTTCTTAGCTTTTTAACTGTTTCGAGCATTTCGTACTTTTTGCCTTTTTCAAGAGCCGCCTCAAGCTCAGGTGAGCAGTCAAAATGATCCTCAATAACACCCTTGCCTCTGTTAGTGATGATTAGAATGTCTGTTATGCCTGCGTTTACAGCCTCTTCAACAATGTACTGAATAGCAGGCTTGTCAACAACGGGGAGCATCTCCTTAGGCATTGATTTTGTTGCAGGCAACACTCTTGTTCCAAGTCCTGCGGCAGGAATAACCGCTTTTCTGATAGTCATAATAATCCTCCTGAATTTTAAAATAAATCATATTATGTTAAATGAAGATAAAATCATAGGTAAATAAGAAATAATCAAATATGCAACAAGCAGGCTGATACCCAGCGGCGTATTAACTCCGCCTTTTGCATTAAAGAAAATTTCTCTTTCAGCGTCATTTTCAAGCTCTTTGTTTGCAGTTTTAAGCTGCTTCATACAATGCTTAAAATAAACCCTGTTTGCACAAAATCCGCATACAAGCCTTAACGCAAGCATAGTAAACTCACAAATTATGGGCAAAGAAAAGAAAAATAACTTGTCAAATGACAGCATCGCACTTGCGTTTGCAAGCGTCAGAATATCCGAATATGCAGTAATCTCAGAAATACCTGCAATCGACATCAGCTCATTAAAAATATCTGTAAATGCCGGTGAATAGGCGACAAAAATCGGCACAACGGCAAGCACAAGCATTAAGGCTGTGAGCAAGGTGCCTATACCGTACATTTTGCGGTAAAGGAAATATCCGCCGCCGAATAAAAACGCCGAAAAATTAAAGCGTGATTTTGAGAATTTTTTGATATTATAAAATATCCGCATAAAATACGGAGTGTTGCTTTTAACAAGCCTTGACGCATCACCGGCTGTTACGTTTTCGTCAAGAATTTCTTTAGGGTCAACTCCGCCCATAGGGTCAATTACAAACGGCATACCGTTAAACGGCGGTTGTCCGTTTTGTGAGCTTTGATTATCGGTGCTGTTTTGTTCGGCAGAAAAGCTATCTGCTGTCAGAGGATTACCGCATTTTCTGCAAAAAAACGTTCCCTTAGGATTTTTTTCTTTGCAGGCAGGGCAGATGATTTCGCCCTCACGCGTATTAGTATCGTTTACACCGATATATTCCTGATAATCAAAGCCGTCTTTGTGTTTGTCTGCAAAGTGACACCTGTTTTCTTTTTCAAAGCACTCTCTGTGATGGGGAGCACCGCACTCGGGGCATACGACAACATCATCATTTGCGTGAAAATTCTTGTCGCATACCTGTCTCTTATACACATCTCCGAGCCCACGAGACGCTACGCTAT
>CAMFTQ010000202.1 GCA_945988865.1 uncultured Anaeromassilibacillus sp. | reverse complement strand
TCCCCTTGCTAAGGGGAGCCTAAACTTAATTTTTATTCCTGACCGTACATTCTTTTAAGCTCCTGCAAATCGTATGGCGTCTGCTGATATACGTAGTAGTTGAGCCAGTTTGTATAAAGCAGAGTTGCGTTACTTCTCCATACCATTGGCGGCAAGCGTGACGGATCGTCATTCGGAAAATAATTGTACGGAACGCAAGGATTTATGCCCTTGTTTTTATCTCTGAAATACTCGCCTGCAAGCGTGTTTCTGTCGTACTCTGCGTGTCCTAACACGAAAAACTGTCTGCCGTCCTTACTACACACTATTGAAACGCCTGCGTAGTCAGATGTAGCAAGAATTTCAAGCTCGTCACATTTTTCGATGTCATCACGACAAACTCCGGTATAGCGTGAATGAGGAATTTTAAAGCTGTCATCAAAGCCACGCATTAGCGGGTGAAGCGGATTTAAAATTCTGTGATTATAAACTCCCGACAGCTTTTCAGAGAGCATATATTTTCTTACTCCGTAGTGGTAGTAAAGTCCTGCCTGCGCTCCCCAGCAGATGTGAAAGGTTGAATAGACGTTATGCTTTGACCACTGCATAATCTGCTTTAGCTCGTCCCAGTAGTCAACCTCTTCAAATTCGAGCGTTTCAACAGGTGCGCCTGTTATTATCATACCGTCAAAGCGCTCGTCCTTAATCTCGTCAAAGGTTCTGTAGAACTTTGTCAAGTGGTGCGTCGGCGTATTTTTTGACACGTGCGTTACCACCTGTAAAAGCTCAATGTCAATCTGTAGGGGACTATTGCCCAGAAGCCTTAGAAGCTGAGTTTCTGTTTCTACCTTAGTTGGCATCAGGTTTAAAATCACAATTTTAAGCGGTCTGATGTCCTGTGTTATCGCCCTTTCCTCGGGCATAACGAAGATATTTTCAGACTCTAACACCTTTATCGCCGGCAAATCGCTCTGAACCTTAATAGGCATAGTCCCACCTCCTTTTAGTTACTTTAAATAAAATCAATACTGCTTGCCCCAGTAAACCTGATGCTTTGCCTTTTTACCGCAGCATACGCATACGTCAGAAAGCTGTTCCTCTTCAAATGGGATGCAACGGCTCTTTACACCGCCTGTTTCGTCCTTGATTTTTTCTTCACAGGCAGAATCACCGCACCACATAGCCTTGATAAAGCCCGGCTTATTCTTTGCAATATCGCAGAACTCGTCATAGGTTGTGGCTGTAAAGGTTTTTTCTTGCATATTTGCAAGCGCACGTTGATACATACCGTCGTGAACAGACTGCAGAGCCTTTTCAACCTCTTCAACAATGTTGTCAAGGCTTACAAAAATTTTCTCTCTTGTGTCACGTCTTACGATTACGCACTGATTTTTCTCAATATCCTTAGGTCCTAACTCAACACGAACGGGAACGCCCTTCATTTCGTACTGACTGCACTTCCAGCCGAGCGACTTGTCGCTGTCGTCAAGCTTTACTCTGAACTGCTTTTTGAGAAGCTGTGCTACCTCGTTTGCCTTGTCGAGTACGCCCTCCTTATGCTGTGCAACAGGGATAAGCGCAACCTGAATAGGTGAAATCTTCGGCGGTAAAATCAAGCCGTCATCATCGCCGTGAACCATAATTATTGCGCCTATCATTCTTGTTGAAACGCCCCAAGACGTCTGGAACGGATAGTGCTGTTTGTTATCTCTGCCTGTGAAGGTGATGTCAAAGCTCTTTGCAAAGCCGTCACCGAAGAAGTGCGAGGTACCGCCCTGAAGCGCAACGCCGTTGTGCATCATCGGCTCGATTGTATAGGTTGCAACTGCGCCTGCAAATTTTTCTTTTTCTGTCTTTTTGCCGACTACAGCCGGAATTGCAAGCGTGTCACGGTAAAAGTCCTCGTAAACCTTGAGCATACGCAGAGTTTCCTCCTGCGCCTCCTGCTCTGTTTCGTGCATTGTGTGACCTTCCTGCCATAAAAATTCTGATGTTCTAAGGAACGGACGAGTAGTTTTCTCCCATCTTACAACTGAGCACCACTGATTGTAGAGCTTTGGCAAATCTCTGTAGGTGTTTATAACCTTTGAGTAATGCTCGCAAAAGAGTGTTTCTGATGTCGGGCGAACGCACAGACGCTCTGTGAGCTTTTCGCTTCCGCCGTGAGTTACCCACGCAACCTCGGGTGCAAATCCCTCAACGTGATCCTTTTCCTTTTGCAAAAGGCTTTCGGGAATAAACATCGGCATATATACGTTTTCGTGGCCTGTTTCTTTAAAGCGTCTGTCAAGGTCAGCCTGAATGTTCTCCCATATAGCATAACCGTAAGGACGTATTACCATACATCCCTTTACGCCCGAATAATCAACAAGCTCGGCTTTTTTTACAATGTCTGTGTACCATTTAGCAAAATCCTCATCTCGGCTTGTAATAGCCTCGACCATTTTTTTATTGTCAGCCATTATGATAACTCCCCTTTGTCATAAGTAAATGTTTTTGCATATCGTTTCTATTATAATAGGTTTGTCCGTTTTATTCAAGTATTTTTGTTATTTTTCGTGAAATA
>CAMFTQ010000201.1 GCA_945988865.1 uncultured Anaeromassilibacillus sp. | reverse complement strand
AACCTGTGACCCTCTGCTTGTAAGGCAGATGCTCTCCCAGCTGAGCTATGCTCCCACGTTGTCGCTCTGTGTATCAGCGACAGGTATTATAATACTACAGACCTTAAGAAAAGTCAATACTTTTTTTGAAACTTTTTTAAAATTTTTTTCAATGATCCAATACGTTTCAAAAGCTGCGATGTTTACTGACTTTCTTAAATGCTCACGAAAGCTCGCCGAGCATCTTTTCAAGCTCTTCTTCAGAAAAATTATAAGTTTTGTTGCAAAAATGACAGTGTGCGCTCGCACCCTTATCCTCTTTTATCATCGCAGAAATTTCTTCTTTGCCCATATTTTTTATAAGTCCTGCGATTTTTTCCTTACTGCACGTACAGATGTAATGGATAGGGTATTCATCAAGCACCTCAACGTCAAACCCGTCAAGTGCCTTCTTAGCCATATCAAGCGGAGTCATAGAGTTTGCAAGCATAGTTGTTACAGGCTCAAGCTTTTTAACGTTCTCCTCAATCCTTTGAGCTATTGTGTCATCTGCTCCGGGCAAAAGCTGAATTAAAAAGCCACCGGCAAACAGAACCTCTCCGTCAGTTTTGTCGATTAACACGCCCAATGCGCAGGCTGTCGGTATCTGTTCGCTTGTTGCGTAGTAATTTGTAATATCCTCGGCAATTTCACCGCTTACAAGCGGAACCTGACCTATATACGGCTCGCCTGTGCCGTAATCACGCATAACGTTTAATACTCCGTCAGTACCTACCGCCTTTGCCACGTTGATTTTACCGTTACTGTAATGCTCTGTAGGGCAGTTTGCGTTGCCTACATAGCCACGCACGTTTCCGTTGCTGTCGGCTACGGCTATGGCTACACCGAGCGGTCCGTCAGCCGCTATACGCAGATTTATTGATGCGTCCTTTTGCTTTAGCATCGCACCCATCATTGATGTACCTGTCAGAAGTCTGCCGAGTGCCGCAGTTGCTGACGGTGTTGTCTTATGAATTTTCTTTGCTATATGCACAATGTCGGAGCTGTCTATGGCTGATACCATTACAGCGCCGTCTGTTGTAATACATCTTAATATTTTATCCATTCTGATTTTCCTTTATCTCATAATTATATACTCTTTATTAAAGCAGGTTTACAGCTTTCTTGCTATATAGATTATTCTTTGCTCGTTTTCCTTTGGCAAATCAAGCGTCATATCGCCGTACATACCCTCAATCGCAAAGCCTGCTTTTTGCAGCATCTCTGTGATCTGAACGTTACTGTAGGCACGTTCACAGAAGCTTTCGCTTGTGCGGCGGTACGCTTTGCCGTCATATTCAAAAAAGTCAAGGTCGATTTTTACAAGCGTTTCGTCAACGGGAGTATTCTGCCAGACGCAGTAAACATCATCTGTATCATACACAAATGTATTGCCCGACAAAATCTCTTGATGCTTATAAACGGTGTTGACATCAAAAACAAAAAGCCCGTTTGGATTCATAAACAACGATACTCTGTCAAAGGTTTTCTGCACCAAGTCAGGTTCTGTCAGATGATTTATGCTGTCGAGCGTACACAAACAGGTGTCCACTGTGCCGTACAAATCAATACTTTGCATTTTCTGGCACAAAAACAGTACAGAAAGCTCCTCGTCGTACGCCTTCATCTGTGCCTGTGACAGCATCTGTGACGAGCCGTCTATGCCGAAAATATCAATACCTCGTTTAGCAAGCTCAATAGTCAGCGACCCTGTTCCGCAGGCAAGGTCAACGCACAGACCGAAATCGTGATTATGAAAAGCCATCAGCTTTTCGATATAGTCTGCACGGCTCTTGTAATCTACGTTTGCAGTCAGTCCGTCATAAAAATCGGCAAAGGCAGTGTACGCTTTCATTCTTTATTTTCCTTTTCAGCCATCTTTTTAAAAGCAAGCATATATCCGTCACAGTCATTTGAGAATGCTCTGTTTACTCTGCTGATAGTTGTAGTTGACGCTCCTGTTTTTGCCACGATTTCACTGTAAACTCGCTTTTCAGAGAGCATCTTTGCCACAACAAGGCGCTGTGACATAGCCTTTATTTCAGGGAGTGTGCATAAATCCTCAAAAAATCTGTAGCACTCCTCCTCTGTTTCAAGCGACAAAATAGCCTTGAATAAAAAATCGACATATTCATCCTTTAGCTTTGGATTCATTTTAATAACCATACCTTTCGCTTTTGCGTAACAGTGCCGAAAAGACAGCACTTTACCGCTTTATTAGTATAACGCACTAAAATTTTACCACACAACAGCATAAAAGTAAATAGTCTTACAGTAACATATTACGGACTTTTGATTAAGTATATTCTTTCGGTTCTTTTTCAAAAGTTGGGGTTATGCGTAGGCTCCCTTGTGTAAAGGGAGCTGTCGGCTTTGCCGACTGAGGGATTGTGCTTTTCGTAGAAAAGCTGTCGGCGTAGCCGATACAATAGCACAAAGTTTGTGCCTTTACTAATACTTTGATTGTACGGTGAGTTTTGTGCATTACCCACAACCCATCCGGCACTTCGTGCCACCTCCCCTTACACAGTGGAGGCTTTCTGTATCACCAAA
>CAMFTQ010000200.1 GCA_945988865.1 uncultured Anaeromassilibacillus sp. | reverse complement strand
AACGCAAACACGCTGATTATAGAAAATGCCGACAAAATGGGACTTTCACAGCTTCACCAGCTAAGGGGCAGAGTAGGCAGAAGCTCAAGACGAGCATATGCGTACTTCACATTCCCAAGGGGCAAGGTGCTGTCGGATATTTCACAAAAAAGGCTTACGGCTATACGTGAATTTACGGAGTTTGGCTCAGGCTTTAAAATAGCGATGCGTGATTTAGAGCTTAGAGGTGCAGGTAATATAATCGGCGCACAACAGCACGGACAAATGCAGGATGTAGGCTACGATATGTACCTTAGGCTCTTAAATGACGCAGTAGCGGAGGAAAAGGGCGAAAAAACAACGGCAACCGACAACGATTGTCTGATTGATATTGCAGTTGAAGCGCATATCCCCGAAAGCTATATCGAAAACACATCACAGCGACTTGATGTTTACAGACGAATAGCCGACATTCGCACAAAGGAGGACAGCGTTGACGTAATAGACGAGCTTATCGACCGCTTCGGCGAGGTACCGCCGTCTGTACTCGGACTGATAGATATTGCACTTATCAGAAATAAAGCAAGCAGTGCCGGAATTTATGAAATCAGGCAAAGCGACACGTCAATGCTTTTATATCTTAATGACGCAAAATCAGTTGCTGCGGGCGAGATTATCTCAAAATTTAGGGGCAACGCACTTTTAAGTGCCGCCAAAAAGCCGTATATAGCGGTGAAATTCCCAAAAACGATAAAACCGCTTGACGCATTAAAACAGATTTTTGAGTAGTGCTTGGAGTGAATGAGTATGGAACGTTTAGAGATTTTTGAAAAAATGCTTTCAGATATTCAGAAAATCTGTGAAGAAGAAAAAGCAATTATGGATAAACTAAAGGCAGAGGGCAAGGAAAAAACAGCAACATATAAGCAATATATGGGCAACAGGCTTGTTTACGGTAGGATACTTTCTCTCTATAAACAGTATGGACTTATTGAATAAGATGGTAAAAACATCATATTAACAATTATTTTCACCAAATCACAGTAAATTTTCGCATAAATATAGACATTTTGAAAAATATTGTGTATAATTAAAAAGAACGTATTGTTTTTTTCATTATTTTATATCAAGGACGGTAAATAAAATGAACAGAATTAAAAAATTAACAGCGGTTATTCTGGCGTTTGCTATGGTTTTGGCTCTTGCAAGCTGCACCACACCGATAAGCCTTACAAAGGAATGGTCGTTTAAAAACTCAACAGAGGAGCTTCCTATCGGCGTTTACATCTATTCGCTCTACACAGCCTACAATCAGGCTTCAACATACGCAAAGGACGCCGAGGGCTATGATGCCGCAAAATCCTTTATGGACCTGACTATCAAGGACGAGGACGGCAAGGAGTTCGTTGCAAAGGATTGGATTTTAACGCAGGCTAAGAAAATCACAAAGAGCATTCTGGCTATCGACACAGAGCTTGAAAAGATGGGCGTTACTGCTTCTCCCGATCAGGTAGAGCTTGCTAAGGAAAGCTCAAAAATCGACTGGGAGCAGGGCGGTCAGTACGCAAGCTACTACGCACAGATGGGTTATCAGATGAATCCCTATAAGAACATTTTAGAGCCTTACGGAATTTCATTTGAAAGCTATCACAAGTCAACATACCTTGCACAGGTAATGCAGGACACGCTTTTCAGAGCAATCTATGACGAGGGCGGTACAAAGGCAGTGTCAGACGAGGATTTACAGAAGTTCTTCCTTGACAGCTACACAGATTACAGCTATTTTCAGGTTAATTTCAAAAAATCAAGCACAGACAAGGACGGTAACGCAACATCTGTTGCTATGACAGATAAAGAAAAAGAGGCTGTAAAGAAAAACCTTGACAAATATGTAAGCCTTATCAACAAGGACGGCAAGGACTACAAAGCAGCCGTTGACCAGTATATGAAAGACTACAAGGATACAGTAACAACCGACCCTACAGTTTCTGCAACAGAAATCGTTGACAAGAGCAGCTCACTTACAAACGATGACCTGAAAGCAGCAATCAAAAAGCTCGAAACAGGTAAGGCAACTGTTGTTTCATCAGGCGAGGGCGAAAACGAGGTTTGTTACGTTGTTTATAAGGGCGACATCAAAAAGTCAAAATATATAAATAACAACAGAATAAGCGTTGTAGCCGGTATGAAGATTGACGAGTTCAACAGCTTTGTTGATGAAATAACAGAAAAGGTTGAGTACGAGGAAAACACATCAGCTATAAGCAGATATAACCCGACAATGTTTGAAGACTTTAGCGATGTTACAACAACCTCTGCAAACGACAGCACAAATGACGAATAATTAAAACGGATTAGACATACCGGGGTGATTACAGTGAAAATTTCAAGAATTAAAAAGAATTTAATAGCTGCAATACTTTGCGGTACTATGATTTTTGGTGCTTTTTCGGTGACAGCTCTGGCAGTAGGCGAGGATGAAGTTTATGATGATCCTGCCACTACCGATGTATATGACGATCCTACAGACCCTGTTGTTGAAGTAACAGACCCTGAGGTAACAGAAGAGCCGACAGAAGAAGATACGACATATGAGGAT
>CAMFTQ010000199.1 GCA_945988865.1 uncultured Anaeromassilibacillus sp. | reverse complement strand
TTTCTGAAATAATCGCCTTGTCGGGAATTGACAGCGCCTTTGCAAAATCATCAAGGAGCATTGATGTTCTTGAGTATGTGTGAGGCTGAAATACTGCCCATACCTTGTTAAAGCCCATATTCATAGCGGCAGTTAGTACCGCTGTAAGCTCTGTCGGGTGATGCGCAAAATCATCTGCAACGGTTATTCCGTTTGGTGTGCCTAAAACCTCAAAACGACGATGAACTCCGCCGAATTTGTGCAGATTTTCTGAAATCTCTTTTGCTGTTGCTCCTAAATAATGAGCCGCAGCAGCCGCCGCAAGCGCATTGTAGGCATTATGCTTGCCGGGAACAATAAGGCTTATTTCGGTGATTTTTTCGTCCTTATGGTAAAGGTCAAATTTTTCGTGAACGCCTTTATCGGCTGAAATATTCAAAGCGTAATAATCGTTTGACTTGTCAAAGCCAAAGGTGACAATCGGAATATCAACGTCATTAAGACACTCCATAGCGTTTTTATCGTCACCGTTTACAATAATTGCACCCGTTGTCTGATGTGCAAATTTGTTAAAGGATTTTTTGATATTTTCAAGCGTTCCGAAATAGTCAAGGTGATCTGCGTCAACATTAAGAATAATTGAAATAAACGGGTTAAGCTGTAAAAATGAATCAACATATTCACACGCTTCGCATACGATAATTTCACTTTGTCCCACATAGCTGTTACCGCCGATAAACGGCAGCTTACCGCCGATAATTGCTGTCGGGTCAAAGCCGCTGCCGATTAAAATCTGAGACAGCATAGCCGTTGTAGTTGTCTTGCCGTGTGTACCCGATACAGCAACGCTCTTTTTATAACGGCGGGTTACAATGCCGAGCATAACGCTTCTTTCAAGGCAGGGTATTCCCTTTTCTCTTGCCGCAACAAGCTCGGGATTATCCTTCTTTGCGGCGGCTGTGTAAACTACAAGCTCTGCTCCATCTATGTTTTCTGCCTTATGCCCCATAAAAACAGGTATGCCGTAGCCTTTGATTCTTTCGAGAGTATCAGATTCGCTTATATCCGAGCCTGTGATGTAGTAACCCTCAGCCTTTAAAATTTCTGCCAACGGACAAATACCGCTGCCGCCTATTCCTATAAAATGAATTCTTTTTATTTCATCCAAAATATTATCGTACTTCAAGAAAATCACCCTTCATATAATTTCAAAAACACAACCTTGGTTCACAATTATATATATTATATTGCTAATTGCAAAAAAAATAAATAACAATTTCAATATTGTTACCATTTTCTTGGTTTTATATGAAATACGTGCATAATTTGCAATATAATTGGTCAGCAAAAGAAAAACCTCTAATATATAATCGGCTCAAAATAATCTTTGCTTTTTGATGATTGGCAGTATAAAAATTAAAAATATGACAAACAATAGAAAAGCAACGAAATATTGCAAACAAAGGAGTTAGAAATATGAAAGCCACAGGAATTGTTAGAAGAATTGACGACCTTGGGCGTGTTGTTATACCAAAGGAAATAAGACGCACTCTGCGAATACGTGAGGGCGATCCGCTTGAGATTTTCACAGCTACCGATGGTGAGGTAATTTTCAAAAAATACTCGCCTGTCGGTGAAATGTCGGATTTTGCCACACAGTACGCAGATGTTCTGTCACGCATAAGTCAGCTTCCGACGATAATTTGCGACAGAGATCACGTTATAGCGGCAGCCGGTGTTCCCAAACGAGAATATCTTGAACGCAGAATTTCGAATCTGCTTGAAAGCTATATGGAAAGTCGGCGAAGCTTTACAGCTACTCAGGAAACCGCACAGAGTCTTCAGCCTGTTGAGGGTATAGACAAAAGTGCTTCTATTATGTACCCGATAATAGCGTCGGGTGATGTGACAGGCGCTGTTATTATGCTTGAGTCTGACAATTTAAAAATACCGACAGAGGCTGAAATAAAGCTTGCACAATCTGCCGCCGCCTTTTTAGGAAAGCAGATGGAGGAATAAAGCCTAATTGCATATAAATTATGAATGAGCATATTTGCATAACGACCATTTCAAAATGTTTCTGCAAATATGCTCTTATTCTATAAAATTTTACATAAAAAGAAACCGAGCCTTGCACAATAGCAAAGCTCGGCACTTTATTTAAGCCACTTTATTTGCCGCAATCCTTACATACAAAGCTCTCGCAGTCTGTGCATTGAATAACTGTCGGGTTAGCCTCGTGTGTGCCTACTGTAATACTGTCGAGTGAGCAGTAGTTCATTGTTGCGTTGTGGTTAGCGCAGTTTGTTACTGTGCATTTGATGCTCTGGTTAGCGTATGACTTGTCCATTTTTTGCCATCCTTTATTTTATGATTTTATGAACGTGCAATCCCTCGATTACCAATCGTTCTATGTTATTTTGTTCTTATTAAAGTCTTTTATTCACTCACGCTTTTTAAAAATTTTTATATGATGTAATAGCAGAAAAATAGGGAGTGTTACTATGGGCGGTTACATTTTGCTTGTCATACTTATAATACTGTCAATAATAGGTGTGTCACAGATTTGCAGACGAATTATTTTTTCTATGACATCAGAAAAATCGAGCGA
>CAMFTQ010000198.1 GCA_945988865.1 uncultured Anaeromassilibacillus sp. | reverse complement strand
TTCAGTATATCCTTAAAGCCTTTTCTCTTTTGATAATTCTTATCTGTTGCAGAGCTGTCGAAGTTCTTTATCATTTCCTTTTGCTTTTGCGACAGGTTTTTTGGGATTTCAATAGTTACCTTTACATATTGGTCGCCTCTGCCTCTGCCGTTTATGTGAGGAATACCCTTGCCCTTTAGCTTGAATACATCGTTTGGCTGTGTTCCCTCGTGAACGTTGTAGCTTACCTTGCCGTCAAGCGTAGGTACTGTTACCTCTGCGCCGAGTGCCGCCTGTGCAAATGTAAGCGGCAGCTCGCACCACACATCGTCACCTCTGCGTTCAAAAATCGGGTGCGGTCTGACATTTACATATACGTGCAAATCACCCGAAGGGCCGCCGTTTCTGCCACTGTTACCTCTGCCACCCACGTTCAAAATATTATTGTCGCTCATTCCGGCAGGGATATTCACCTCAACTGTGCTGTGCTTTTTAACGTGACCGTTGCCGTTGCAGGTGCGACAGGGAGTATCTATCACCTTGCCCTGTCCCTTACAGGCGTCACACGCTCTTGTTGTCTGCACTACGCCAAACGGTGTTCTCTGATTTACCGTTACCTGTCCTCTGCCGCCGCATACCGAACAGGTTTTTGCCGTTGTACCCTTTTGTGCGCCTGTGCCGTTACAATCCTCACACGTTACAATGCGGTTGTATGAAATCTGCTTTTTACAGCCCTTTGCCGCCTCCTCAAAGGATATTGTAACAGTTGCTTCTACATCTGTTCCTCTGCGAGGTGCGTTGGGGTTACTTCTTCTGCCGCCGCCAAAACCGCCAAAGCCACCGAATACGCTGTTGAAAATATCGCCAAAATCAATATCCTGTCCGAACGGACTGCCGCCGCCTGCGCCTGCGCCGTAGCTTGGATCTACTCCTGCGTGGCCGAACTGGTCGTATCTTGCACGTTTCTCTTTATCGGACAGAACCTCGTACGCCTCGTTTATCTCTTTGAATTTTGCTTCTGCATCTTTATCACCGGGATTTAAGTCGGGGTGGTATTTTTTTGCGCTCTGACGAAAGGCTTTTTTTATTTCGTCATCAGTCGCTCCCTTTGATACTCCCAGAACCTCATAGTAATCTCTCTTATCTGCCATAATAAATCACCCTTATATAAACTGCATAAAGGCGGCGTAGTGTATTAGACTAAGCCGCCAGTTATATTCAGTGCCTTAAATATCAGTTGCCGTCAACATCTGTAAAGTCTGCGTCATATACGTTGCCGTCACTGCCGCCTGTTGTGTTTGCACCGCCGTTTGGCTGTGCTGCTCCCATATCAGGTGCGCCCTGCTGCGGAGCTGCCTGCTGATACAGCTTTGCTGCAACCTCGTTGAGTGACTTCATAAGATCGTCCTTTGCAGCCGAAATAAGCGACATATCGTTTTTAGCAACTGCGTCCTTTACAGCCTGAGCCTTGCTCTGCAGATTTGCCTTATCGTCAGCCGACATCTTGTCACCGCTTTCGTTTATGAGCTTTTCTGCCTGATAAGCAGCGTTTTCAGCCTCGTTCTTAGCGTCAACCTCTTCACGGCGTTTTTTGTCCTCTGCGGCATACTGCTCAGCCTCTTTTACAGCCTTGTCAATATCCTCCTTAGACATATTTGTTGAGGAGCTGATTGTTATTTTCTGCTCTGCGCCTGTGCCTAAGTCCTTAGCAGATACGTTTACAATACCGTTTGCGTCTATATCAAATGTAACCTCGATTTGCGGGACACCTCTCATAGCAGGAGCAATACCTGTCAGAGCAAACAAGCCGAGCTGTTTGTTATCTCTTGCAAATTCACGCTCACCCTGAAGAACGTTGATTTCTACCTGCGTCTGATTATCAGCGGCAGTTGAGAAAATCTGGCTCTTCTTTGTCGGGATAGTTGTGTTTCTGTCGATAATCTTTGTCATAACACCGCCCATTGTTTCAACACCGAGTGAAAGCGGAGTAACGTCAAGAAGAAGAAGTCCGTCAACCTCACCGCCGAGTACGCCTGCCTGTAATGCTGCGCCGATAGCTACACATTCGTCAGGGTTGATGCCCTTGAACGGCTCTTTGCCGATAAGTGACTTAACAGCCTCCTGAACAGCAGGGATTCTTGAAGAACCACCTACCATAAGAACCTTGTCAATCTGGCTTATCTGCAAGCCGCTGTCGCTTAATGCGTTTCTTACAGGAATCATTGTGTTTTCAACAAGGTCTGCTGTCAGCTCGTTGAACTTTGCTCTTGTAAGCGTTAAGTCAAGGTGCTTAGGACCTGTTGCGTCTGCTGTGATAAACGGAAGATTGATTGAAGATGTTGTAACGCCCGAAAGCTCAATCTTTGACTTTTCGGCAGCCTCTTTAAGTCTTTGCATAGCCATCTTGTCGCTTGAAAGGTCAATACCTGTTTCTGACTTAAAGCTCTGTACCATCCAGTTGATAATTCTCTGGTCGAAGTCATCACCGCCTAAACGGTTGTTACCTGCTGTAGCCAGAACCTCCTGAACGCCGTCACCCATCTCGATGATAGATACATCGAATGTACCGCCGCCTAAGTCATATACCATAACCTTCTGATCGTTTTCCTTATCAAT
>CAMFTQ010000197.1 GCA_945988865.1 uncultured Anaeromassilibacillus sp. | reverse complement strand
CGATTATTTCGTTTGCTATTGAATCTACGGAATTAAGAGAAGCTATTGTATCGCCGTAGACAGCCTTTTTTGCGATTTCAAATTCTTCTTTTTCTATGCCGTTTTGCTTTGTCTGCTTTATATACTGCTTTATCATCTCGGCGGCTTCCTTTGGTGAACGTGACTCACCGCTGAAAATTACGCTGTCAAAGCCGGGGCCGTCAAAATATTCGTAGGCAAAGCTCTGATTTATCAGGTTGCTGTCCATAAGCTTTCTGTATAGTGAGCTTGTCGGTGAAGCGAGCAGATACAGAAGAATGTCAGAAACTGCGTCATTCATAGCACAGGCTGTTTCCTTTGGCTTATTCTTAAAGCCTAAGTTGAAAAGCTCGACAGATACGGGGAATTCCTGCTCAACATACGGCTTTAAAATCTCGTAAGGCTCCTGTTCAAAATATGATTTTACGTTGCGGTTTTCTGTCTTTTTAAGCGTTTTGTCGGCAACAGAAAGCACCTGCTCAACAGTTACATTTCCGCATACGCAAAGCGCCATATTGTTTAAATCGTAAAATGCATTGTAGCAGTCATACAAAAGCTTCGGTGTTATTTCTGCTATCGACTCAACAGTTCCTGCAATATCTACCTTTACAGGGTGATTGTGATACATAGCCTCAAGCAAATTAAACATAACTCTCCACTGCGGATTATCGTCATACATTCTGATTTCCTGACCTATTATGCCCTGCTCCTTTAAAACGGTCTGCTCCGTAAAGTACGGCGACTGAACAAAATCGAGCAAAATTTCAAGATTTTCGTCTAATCTTTCTGAACAAGAAAAAAGATAACAGGTTTTATCAAAGCTTGTGTATGCGTTTGCGTTTGCTCCTGTCTTTGCATAGCGTGTAAATGCGTCGCCGTCCTCGCTTTCAAACAGCTTATGCTCCAGATAGTGAGCAATACCGTGCGGAACAGTTATTTTTTCACCGCCGTCAACAGAAAAGCAGTTGTTTATACTGCCGTATTTTGTGCCGAAAATCGCATACGTTGAGCTGTAGCCCTGCTTTGGATAAACAAAAATCGTAAGGCCTGAGCTGTGGTTTATCTTATAATACCTGTCGCCCGATACAGGCGAGTAAATTTCTTTTATATTTTCGTTATTCATATAAAACTGCCTTTCATCATCTGTTATTCGTTTGAAGCAAGCACATAAACCGTATCAAGCATTAGCTTGTTTGCCGCCTTTACTACTTCTTCCTTTGTAATAGAGTTGAATTTTTCACAGGCTTGTTCAACAGTCATCATATCGCCTGATAAAATCTGTCCCTGGTACCATTTTTCAATGCCTGTTACCGTATCGTTTGACGAGTTAAAGGAATTGTTTATGAGCAGCTTTGCCGAATCCATTTCAAAATCGGTTATGTTGCCCTTTTTAATCTCCTCTATTTCATTTAATATTGCATCTTTTGCCTTTTGCACATTCTGCGTTTCAACTCCGCTTTCAACAAGCATAATGCCCTTTGACCTGTAGCTTCGTGCGGCACAGTAATAGCAAAGGCTCAGCTTTTCTCTTACATTATTAAAGAGCTTTGATGTAGCGCCGCCGCCGAGGATAACGCTCATCAGCTTACTTGCAAACACATCATCGTCATTACCTGCGCTGTCTGTGCGAAAGCCTAATATGAGCTTTGACTGAGCAACGTCCATCTTTTCTGTCTGCTCCTTGACCTTATCAACAGTTCTTACAACCTTTGTTTCTGTTGATACAGGCTGACGGTTTATTGATGAAAACTTCTCTGTAAAAATTTCTTCAACAGCCGTTTCATCAACGTTACCAACGCAGATTATTTCAAACTGTGCCGTTTCAAGAAGCTCTCTCCACGCATTTACAAGCATATCAGATGTTACAGACTGTACGTCCTCTTTTGTGCCGTAGCGCTTCATTCCGAAAACCTCATCGGCACACATTATCGAGATTGCCTGACCGAGCGAATAAATCCTCTTGTCGTTATATTCAGAGTCGATATACTCTAAAAGCTGTCTGCGCTCCTGCTCTATATCATCAGGTACAAACGCACCGTCCTTAATATTAGGCTCAAATAAAACACAGCACAAAAGCCTTGCAAGCTCCTGTGATACGCTCTCGCCGTCAAAGGCATAGCGGTCGTCAATGCCTGCAACCGTCAGATAAAGCATCTGGTTATCGCCGTTTTTGCTGAGATTGCACGAAAGCTCTGCGCCGTAAAGCTTGCCTAAATATTTGCTAAGCTGTGTAAAATCAGGATATTTTTCACAGGAGCGCACAAGCAACGAGCATAAAAGCGCATTTGTTGACGCTGTTTCCTTTTTAAGCGGAACATTTATACTGACCGATATACGCATAGTTTTAAAGCGGTTGTCAAAAACGCTGCTGAAAAACACGCCATTTGAAATTTCTTTTCTTTTCAAGCTACACATAGCAATACCTCTGTATTATAGTAAATTTTATTCTTAAATCTTAGTATAACACAAGATAAAGCTATATTAAAGAGTTTTTTGAATTTTTCAAAAAAGATTACGGCATTTTCAGTGCAAAACGCATTTTGATTATTGACAAAAAGAAAAGTTTATTATACACTGTTGTGGTATAAAT
>CAMFTQ010000196.1 GCA_945988865.1 uncultured Anaeromassilibacillus sp. | reverse complement strand
GCTTGCAAAAGGCAAGAAAGGCAAGGCGGTTTGAAAGAGCCTTTTCTATGCAAATTCCCCCTGAGGTTTACGATAAAATGGAGGAGGAAATTTCTCTGAATGAATGACAGAATATTATCGCTGATGGGACTTTGCAGACGTGCCGGCAAAATTGCTATGGGCAACGACGTTGTAATTGAGTCTGTATTATCAAAAAAGTCAAGACTTGTAATATGTGCCTGCGACCTTTCACAAAGAACGGCAAGGGGCATACTTATGGCAGCTCACGAAAACAACGTTAAGGTTCTGACAATAAACAGAACAAAGGAGCAAATGGGCGACGCCTTGGGAAAATATTGCGCAGTTTGTTCAATCGAGGACAACGGCTTTGCTAAAAAGCTATGCGAGCTTATCACAGCAGAACAAAGACAGGAGGAATCGGCTAATGATTAAATATAAAATACACGAGGTTTCAAAGGATCTTGGCGTTTCAAGTAAAGAGGTTATCGAGGTAGTTAAAAAGTACTGCGGTAAGGCTAAAAAATCAATGACAGCACTTGAAGAAGATGAGCTGAACGTTGTTTTTGACTATTTCACACAGAAAAATAATATGGAAAGCTTAGAGCCTTACTTTGCGGTAAGAAACAACGCAATAGAAAATCAGCAGACGGCACAGGCAGAAAAATCAGAAGAGCCTAAACAGGCTGAAACAGAAAAAGAAGAAAAGCCTTTAGTAACAGCGGATAAAAACGAAAAAACAGAAAAAGCTAAAAAAGAAAAGCCTGCAAAAGAAAGCAAGACTGATAAAAAAGAAAACAAGCAAGAGAAAAAACAACCTGAGCCAAAGATAGAGATTACACAGGAACAGCCACAGGAGGAAATCAGAAGCAAGCGTGGCAGAGGCAGAGTTGTAGATACAAGTGCCGTTGTAGTAGATGTAGAAAGATACAACGAAAAATACGACAATATGGCGTCTGAGAAGATGCGTACTGAAAATACGGTTCAGAAGCAGAAGATTAAACAGCGTTCACAGCAAAAGGGCAAGCTTAAAAAGGGCAAAAAGGAAACAGAGGCTGAGCGTTTAAAGAGAATTGCTCTTGAAAGAAAGAGCAAGCCTATAACGGTTTCTATCCCCGATGAAATCGTTGTTTCAGAGCTTGCGTCACGCTTGAAGGCGACAGTTGCCGAGGTAGTAAAGAAAGCATTTATGATGGGTACAATGGTAACTGCAAACGATACCGTTGACTTTGACACAGCGTCACTTATCGCTATGGAGTTTCACGCAAAGGTTGAAAAAGAGGTAGTAGTAACTATTGAGGAGCGTATTATTGACGACAGCGAGGACGATGATACAAATCTGACGGAACGTGCGCCTGTAGTTGTAGTTATGGGACACGTTGACCACGGTAAAACATCGTTGCTTGACGCTATCCGTCACGCAAACGTTACAGCGTCAGAGGCAGGCGGTATTACACAGCATATCGGTGCTTACAGAGTGCAGATAAACGGCAGGGATATTACATTCCTTGATACACCGGGACACGAGGCTTTCACAACTATGAGAGCAAGAGGTGCGCAGGTAACGGATATAGCTATTCTTGTTGTTGCAGCTGATGACGGTATTATGCCACAGACTGTAGAAGCAATTAACCACGCAAAGGCAGCGGGTGTATCTGTAATCGTTGCTATCAATAAAATGGATAAAATGGGTGCTAACCCCGATCAGGTAAAGCAGCAGCTTACAGAGTATGAGCTTATACCGGAGGAATGGGGCGGCGACACACCGTGTATTCCTGTTTCTGCAAAGACAAAAGACGGTATCGAGGATCTGCTCGAAATGGTAATTCTTGTTGCGGATATGAAGGAGCTTAAAGCAAACCCCGACAGAAACGCAAAGGGTACGGTTATTGAGGCACGTCTTGACAAGGGTAGAGGTCCTATTGCTACTATCCTTGTTCAGAACGGTACCTTAAAGACAGGCGATATTATAGTGGCAGGCACTGCTGTCGGCAGAGTTCGTGCTATGACAAACGACAAGGGCGAGCGAGTAAAGAGCGCAGGTCCGTCTGTTCCTGTTGAAATCACAGGTCTTGACAGCGTTCCGTCAGGCGGTGATATTTTCAACGCAGTATCTGACGAGCGACTTGCACGTGAGCTTGTAGAGCAGAGAAAGAATGCACAGAAGGAAGAAATATTTAATTCTCAGACAAAGGTAACGCTTGATAACCTCTTTGACCAGATGAAGTTGGGCGAGGTTAAGGAGCTAAAGATTATCGTTAAGGCTGATGTTCAGGGCTCTGTTGAGGCTGTTAAGCAGTCGCTTGTAAAGCTTTCAAATGATGAGGTCAGAGTAAATATTATCCACGGCGCAGTTGGCGCTATCAGCGAATCTGACGTTATGCTTGCAAACGCATCAAACGCAATTATTGTAGGCTTTAATGTTCGCCCTGACGCTGTTGCACAGGTAAACGCAGAGCGTGACGGTGTAGATATGCGCCTTTACAGAGTTATCTATGACTGCATTGAAGAAATCGAAGCCGCTATGAAGGGTATGCTTGCACCGAAAACACGTGAGGTTATGCTCGGTACTGCCGAATGTCGTAATGTTATCAAAATCAAGAATGTCGGCTTTATCGCAGGCTC
>CAMFTQ010000195.1 GCA_945988865.1 uncultured Anaeromassilibacillus sp. | reverse complement strand
AACATAAGACCGTCCATATCAAAAACTGCACCCTTAATCATACTGCACCGCCTTTTTATTTTATATGGATATTATATCATAAAGCGGCTTTGTTTTCAATTTGATATCTTGTAAATGTGCGCAGTTGATAAAATTCGTATATTATATTGACGATATGCACATATTGCGTTATAATATGAATATAATAATAATGGAGGCTTGATTATGGAAAGTACTAATCTGAATATCCGTACCGACAAGACTGTAAAGGCAAGGGCAGAAGAAATTTTTGCCGAGCTTGGATTAAACATGACAACAGCCGTCAATATGTTTTTAAGACAGACTATACGTGAAAACGGAATTCCGTTTGAACTGAAGCTGAATGTCCCCAATAGAACAACTGCGGCGGCAATTGAAGAGGGCAGGCGGCTTGCCGCTGACAAATCAGAAAAAGGCTATACAAATATGGTCGATTTGAGGGCGGCACTTGATGTATGAAATACGAGATAAGATTTACCAATCAGTTTAAAAAGGATTTAAAGCTTGCTAAAAAGCAAGGAAAAAATATTGATAAGTTGTTTTATGTAGTTGAAAGAATTGCAAACGGTGAAGAGCTTGATGTAAAATATCGTGACCACAGTCTGACAGGTAATTTTGCCGGTTGCAGAGAATGTCACATAGAATCGGATTGGTTATTGATCTATGAAGTGATAGACAAAGTTCTTGTTTTAATGATATACAGAACAGGAAGTCACTCGGATTTATTTTAAAAATTGCAAAAATTAAGGGAGAGCATAAAGCTCTCCCTTAAAAATTTATATTATTATTACTTATTCAAGCCTTCGTAAACTGCAACTGCACAAGCAACTGTTGCGCCTACCATTGGGTTGTTACCCATACCGATAAGACCCATCATCTCTACGTGAGCAGGAACTGAAGAAGAACCTGCAAACTGAGCGTCACCGTGCATACGTCCCATAGAGTCTGTCAGACCGTAGGAAGCAGGACCTGCGCCCATATTATCAGGGTGAAGTGTACGTCCTGTACCGCCGCCTGAAGCAACCGAGAAGTACTTTTTGCCGTTTTCGATAGCCCACTTCTTGTATGTGCCTGCAACTAAGTGCTGGAAGCGTGTCGGGTTAGTAGAGTTACCTGTGATAGATACGCCTACGTTTTCATACTGCATAATAGCAACGCCTTCACGAACATCGTTAGCGCCGTAGCAGCGAACAGCAGCTCTTTCACCGTTAGAGAAAGCAACCTCTCTTACAATCTTTAACTCGCTTGTAAAGAAGTCGAAATCTGTTTCAACATATGTAAAGCCGTTGATTCTTGAAATGATGTAAGCTGCGTCCTTGCCAAGACCGTTTAAGATAACTCTTAAAGGCTCTTTTCTTGCCTTGTTAGCGTTTCTTGCAATACCGATAGCGCCCTCGGCAGCGGCAAAGCTTTCGTGACCTGCCAAGAATGCAAAGCACTTTGTTTCATCTCTTAAAAGCATTGCGCCTAAGTTACCGTGGCCTAAGCCTACGTTTCTCTGCTCTGCTACAGAACCGGGAATACAGAAAGCCTCAAGACCGATACCGATAGCCTCGGCAGCGTCAGCGGCGTTAGTAACCTTTTTCTTGATAGCTACGGCACAGCCTAATGTATATGCCCAAGAAGCGTTCTCAAATGCGATAGGCTGAACGCCCTTTACGATTTTGTCGGGGTCAAAGCCTGCGTTTAAGCAAAGCTCTCTTGCCTCTTCAAGACTTGCAATACCGTACTCGGCAAGGCACTTCTCAATTTTAGGCATTCTTCTGTCTTTACTCTCAAAATTTACAGCCATAATTAAGTTTCCTCCTTACCAATTATTCTTCACGTGGGTCAATGTACTTAGCAGCGCCGTCAAAGCGACCGTACTGACCGATGTTGTTCTTGTATGCTTCGTCAGGGCTTACACCGTGACGGATATCCTCCATCATCTTGCCAAGCTTTACAAACTGATAGCCGATAACCTCGTTGTTTTCGTCAAGAGCTGTCTTAAGAACATAGCCTTCTGCCATCTCCATAAAACGAACGCCCTTAGCCTTTGTGCTGAACATTGTACCAACCTGTGAACGTAAGCCTTTGCCTAAATCCTCAAGACCTGCGCCGATTGGCAGACCGCCCTCTGAGAAAGCTGTCTGGCTTCTGCCGTAAACGAGCTGCTCAAAGATGTTTTTCATAGCAGTGTTGATAGCGTCGCAAACAAGGTCGGTGTTAAGGCACTCTAAAAGAGTTTTGCCGGGGAGAATCTCGGCAGCCATAGCAGCTGAGTGAGTCATACCGGAGCAACCGATAGTTTCAACCAGAGCCTCTTCAACAATACCGTCCTTTACGTTGAGTGTGAGCTTACAAGCGCCCTGCTGAGGTGCGCACCAGCCGATACCGTGTGAAAGACCGGCAATGTCTTTGATGTCGTAAGCCTTAACCCATTTGCCCTCTTCGGGAATAGGTGCAGGACCGTGGTGAGGTCCCTTTGTTACAGTACACATATTTTCTACTTCGTGAGAATAAATCATAAGGTACTACTCCTTTCGCAAATTTGTATTTGTGTTGAGCAAAAATCAAACTCATACAAGTACATTATAAATGTTTTTTCTGCCGTTTTCAAGCATTTTTTAAAGTATATTGTAATTTGTTTCTTATTTTG
>CAMFTQ010000194.1 GCA_945988865.1 uncultured Anaeromassilibacillus sp. | reverse complement strand
GCAATTATCGCAACAGGCTTTATCGTAAACGAAGCGTTAAAGGCAGTTAAAAATCTTGAAAAAGAGGGCATAAACGCTCGCCTTATCAATATTCACACAATCAAGCCTATCGACAGAGAAATCATCATAAAGGCTGCTAAGGAAACCGGCAGAATAATTACCTTTGAGGAGCATAACGTAATCGGCGGTCTTGCAGATGCAGTTTGCGAGGTAACAAGCAGTGAATGTCCTGTCAAGGTAACAAGAATAGGTGTAAACGACAGATACGGCTACAGCGGACCTGCAAAGGAGCTTCTTGAAATTTTCGGCTTATGTCAGAAAAACGTAGAGGACGTTGTAAGACGTGTTGTGAAAGAGTAATAACAGAATAATTTGTGAATAAATAAAGCCTCCCCTGTGCAAGGGGAGGTGGCACGAAGTGCCGGAGGGGTTGTGGGTAATGCACAAAACCCAATCAACGCACAATGTCAAAGTAAAGGCACAAGGCAATCCCCTCAGTCGGCAGAGCCGACAGCTCCCCTTACTAAGGGGAGCCTTTTTTGTACCAAAATTATTCATTATATTTTGAAAATTAACCCTACACCTTATTATCCCACAAAAATCCCATATAATATCTCCGAGGTGAAATTTGTGAAAATCCTTGTAATCTTAACAGGCGGTACAATCGGCAGTAAATTAAGCGACAACATTATTGATGTCGATGATCCTTTTAATATCTGCCTTTTGTCGCTCTATAAGCAAAGGTACGGCAACGATACCGATTTTGAGGTCACAACTCCTTTGAACATTCTAAGCGAAAATATGAATACCGATATATGGCAGTCCCTTCTGAACACGCTTTATAATGTGAATACAGAAAATTATGACGGTATCATAATCACCCACGGCTCTGACACGCTGTCTTATACATCATCAATTCTCGGAATAGCTTTGTGCGGTGTGAAAATCCCCGTAGTGCTTGTAGCGTCAAATTACGTTCTTACAGACAGCAGGTCAAACGGTTTAGATAACTTTTTCGGCGCAGTCGAGTTTATAAGGCAGTCCTGTTTGTCGGGCGTTTTTGTGTCTTACAAAAATGACGATGTGTGTGAAATCTACCTTTCAACAAGAATAGTAAAAGCCGACTGCTATCTCGACAAATTCAAAAGCTTTGACGGTGAGCCGCTTTGCAGAATTGAAAACAAAAAGCTTGTTATGAATAAAAAAATCCCCACCAACGGCAGGGAAAAGGAAAATATCATAATAAATAACAGCTTTGAAAACAAGGTCGCTTTAATTTCGCCCTATCCGTCAATAGACTACAATATGTATCATTTTGACACAAGCGTAAAGGCTGTGCTTCACCTGACGTATCATTCGGGAACAGCCTGTGCCAAGGGCGAAAACAACGTACTTGAATTTATAAAAAGGTGCAGAAAACAGGGGATAGACGTTTATTTTTCTTCTCTTAAAAAGAACACAGCCTTGTACGATACAGCACTTGAAATACTAAGAGCCGGTGGTAAACCGCTTTACAACATAAGCGAGGAATCAGCATTTGCAAAGCTCTTGCTTTGTTATAATCAAGATAAAACAGATACAGATAAATTTTTGCATAAAAACTATTTCTATGAAAGCATAGATTAAACGCAATACAAATTGCTGTCCCAGCAGGGGATATACGGGTGATGTCGCATATAGAATTTGTAGTCGGGGTTAATCCGGTGAATGAGCTTTGGCAGTGCAAAAATATCCTCGCTTCGGTGATAAATTGCAATATTTAGCTTTGGCTTGTATTTTCTGATAGTGTTTTCTGCGCCCTTTATCGCTTCGGCTTCTGCGCCCTCAATATCCATTTTTATGTAGCTTGCCCTTTTGCCGTCAAGCAGACTGTCAACGGACGTAACCTCAACAGGCACACATTTCCCTGTGTATGAAATTGACGAGGCTCTTCCGCTTTTATCGCTGAACATCAGCGTTTTTTCACAGCTATATGCGCCCTTGTTGAAAATGCTCGTGTTATTCATATTTTCTGTGAATTTCTGTAGCTTTTTAAACGTCCTTTTGTCAGGCTCAAGCGCAGTTATTGACGAGTATCTGCCACCGCAGTAGTGCAAAAATTCCTCAATGGTATCTCCTCTGTATGCGCCTAAATCGACAAAATCCTCGTCACTGCCTAATTTTATAATATTTTCAAATACCTCGCTTTTGTCGCTTTCCATCTCAAAAAGATAAGAAAGCTTGCCTGTCAGCTGAAAGCTTATTGTGTTCTCAAAAACAAGTCTTGACCTGTCGTCTGCAAGAAGATGATAGGTCTTTTCTATATTTTCAATATTTGCGTTTACAAATTCTCTGTTAAATATGCTCTTGCCGAAAACAGGTACAGACGGCACAACTACCTCAAAATCCTGTGCAACCTTTTTAATGTGAGCCATTACATCAGGAAGCTGACTTGCAAAGCATACGACTATCAGAATATCCCCGAGCCTGCTGTGAGCCTGTGACAGAGTTTCAACAGTAAAGCCGTGAAAGCTCTGCCCACGCACAAAATCGTCGCTTGCAATAACTGATGAAATCTTAATACCGAGCTTTTCAAATTCAGCTAAAACCTTGTCTGCACCGTCACCCATACCGCTGTCTCTTATACACATCTCCGAGCCCACGAGACGCTACGCTAT
>CAMFTQ010000193.1 GCA_945988865.1 uncultured Anaeromassilibacillus sp. | reverse complement strand
AGGTACGGCTCTATCTGTGCAAGCGGTTCAAGCACAAACGTGCGCTTGTGCAGCTCCGGATGCGGAATTTTCAGCTCATCTGTGAAAATCACTTCATCACCGTACATCAGAATATCAACGTCAAGCGTTCTTTCGCCCCAGTGTCTCGTTCGCACTCTGCCACAGAGCTTCTCGGTATCACCACAAAAGCGTAGCAGCTCGCTCGGTGTGAGTATTGTTCTGATTTTTACAGCACCGTTTAAAAAGTCCGGCTGGTCTGTAACACCGTACGGCTTAGTTTCTATATAATCTGATTTTACAATGCCCTTGATGTACCGATTTTTCTCAATCTCGCTCCATACGGTATCAAGGTTCTTTTCTCTGTCGCCTAAATTTGAGCCGACAGCAAGGTAGCAGGTGTTCCACCCTCTTGTTACAGTCAGTGTGACGTCAGCAAATTTTGTCGGAATAGGTGCGTTTTTCTTGTGAACGGTAAGAGAAATTTTACTGATCTTTGGAAATCCTACCAATATATTTTTAGCAAGCTCGTTTGCAAGCGTTTCTATCAAATCAAACCTGTTGCCTTTAGAAAATTCCGCTATAAAGCAGGCGACCTGTGCATAATTGACCGTCTTGCTTAAATCGTCACCGCAAAGCGATGTATCAAGCGTAATTTCACAGTCAACGCTGAAAAGCTGACCGTTTAATTTTTCGCTTTCAAGCACTCCGTGATAACCGAAAAACTCAATACCGCTGACAATTATTTTATCCATTTTCTTTCCTCCAGAACAGACTTTGTCACCTTAACAGCGTCACAGTTTTCAGAAATATCGTGAACACGCACAAATGACGCACCCTTCATAATGCCGATAACGGTAGTAGCCACAGTGCCGACAGCACGTTCGTTTACGTCCTTGTCAAGAGTAAGACCGATAACAGATTTTCTTGACGTTGCAATCATAACGGGATAGCCGAGAGCGCAAAGAAGTTCTGTGCGGTTTATTACCTGCAAATTCTGCTCATAGCTTTTTGCAAAGCCTACGCCACCGTCAAGAATGATGTTCTCTTTTTTAATTCCGGCTTTTTGAGCAATAGCAAGGCTTTCCTTTATATCAGCAATAAATTCATCAAAAAAGCAGTTGTACTTATTTGTTTTTCTGTTGTGCATAAGGCAATAGGGAAGACAAGCTTCAGCCACAGTCTGAGCCATTTTTTCGTCATATTTTAAGCCCCATATATCGTTAATCAAATCAATCTGCGATGCGTTTGCCCTGATAACATTACTCTTGTAGCTGTCAAGAGAAACAGGCACGTCAAAGCGATCTCTTATTGCACAGATAACAGGTGCGACACGCTCTATTTCCTCATCATCAGAAATTTTAGTATGCCCCGGTCTTGTCGATTCACCGCCGACATCAATTATATCTGCGCCCTGCTCAATCATTTTCTCTGTGTGAAACAACGCCTTGTCAACACTGTTATAATTACCGCCGTCAGAAAATGAGTCGGGAGTGACGTTTAAAATCCCCATTATATACACGTTTTTGTCGGTGTCAAACTCTTTACCTCTGATTATCATAGCTTTATTCCTCTGTTTTTTTTATCCTCGCTCCAGTTGCACTCTGAATACGCACTGCACATAAAGCAGTTTCTGCTTTTTTTGTCGGCAAATCTCAGAATTTTGCAAAGCTCGTCTGCGTTTTCCTTGTCGTTATGGTGAGAAACAGCGCTTGTGATTTTTTCGATTTCATCAAAGCTAAAGCCACATTCAGCTAAAATTTCATTTGCGATTTTACCGCTTTCCACAGCGTGGTCGGTGTGCAGTCTGTACGCTCTTTCTCTGCCTATATCGTGCAGAAGTGCCGTTGCGTAAATTATCTCTTTGTCTAAGCTGATATTATTTTCAAGCGAAAATATATACATTATTCGTGCAACGTCTAAAAGATGATCAATGTTGTGCTTGCAAAAAATCCGATCCTTTTCGGCTTTTGCAAGTGCGTCAAGCGTACTTTTAAATGTCTTGTTTTCTAAAATTCTGTTTACTCTATTCAAGACTTATTAGCTCCCTGACATATTTTTGAAGCTCTAAATTGCCCTTAAACTCACCACGTGAGGACGATGTAACAGTTTTACTGCCGATTTTCTTAATTCCCCTCATCGTCATACAGGTATGCTCTGCTTCAACGATTACAAGCACACCCTTAGGGCAAAGCTCGTCATTTATTGCGTCTGCAATCTGATTAGTCATCTGCTCCTGAATTTGCAGACGTCTTGCAAAAACCTCGACAACACGTGCCAATTTGCTAAGACCGACAACCTTGCCGTTCGGAATATACGCAATATGCACTTTCCCGAAAAACGGGAGCATATGATGCTCGCAAAGTGAGTGAAAGGAAATATCCTTTTCAAGAACAACCTCTGCGTCTGTTGCGGTGAAAACCTTAGAAAGGTGCGTTTTTGCACTGTCGTCATAGCCTGCTGTCAGCTCCTCGTACATTCTGGCAACACGCAAGGGCGTTTCAAGAAGTCCCTCTCTGTCCGGATTTTCTCCGATAGCCTCTAAAAGCATAGTAATAGCAGTCATAGCTTTTTCTCTGTCAACCATATAGCTTTGCTCCTTTTGGTGATTTTTGCCTCCCCTGTGTAAGGGGAGGTGTCAAAGCCAAAGGCTTTGACGGAGGGGTTGT
>CAMFTQ010000192.1 GCA_945988865.1 uncultured Anaeromassilibacillus sp. | reverse complement strand
GTAAGCTTGTTCAGGCAGGCGACAACTCAATGCTTATTTTGCTGTACGGCGTTCTTACAATCGTAATTACCTGCGTGTTCTTTGCGCTTTACATAGCAAACACAAAGTCAGCCTACAACAATCAGCGGACTGTTGCAAGCGGCAAAAAGCCTATCAGCTTTATGAATGAAGTCAAGAGCTACCTTGACGGCAAGTTCCACACAACACTTCTTTCTTTCCCTGTACTTACAATTTCAATATTTACAATTCTTCCGCTTATATTTATGATACTTATTGCGTTCACAAACTTTGACGCAAACCATCAGGCTCCGGCTCAGCTGTTTACATGGGTTGGTCTTAAAAACTTCGGCGAGCTGTTTGAAACAACAGGCGGCGCAAGTATGGGTCACACATTTTTAGAGCTGACAAAGTGGACGCTCATCTGGGCAGTTATTGCAACCTTCAGTAACTACATTCTCGGTATGATCGTTGCTCTTCTGATTAACAAAAAGGGTATCAAGTTCAAGCCTTTATGGAGAACACTTTTCGTTATCACAATCGCTGTTCCGCAGTTCGTATCTCTCTTGCTTATGAGCCAGATGCTTTCACGTGACGGCGCTATCAATATGATTCTACAAAACTATTTCGGCTTTGCAGAACCGGTAGAATTTTTGACGAGCCAGAGTAATATTCTCTTGCCGAGAATTACGGTGCTTGTTGTAAACTGTTGGGTAGGTATTCCTTACACTATCCTTATTACATCAGGTATTCTTATGAATATTCCTGTTGACCTGTATGAAAGTGCCACAATTGACGGTGCAGGCCCTGTTACCTGCTTTATGAAGATTACACTGCCGTATATGCTGTTTGTTACAACACCTCACCTTATCACACAGTTTATCGGCAATATCAACAACTTCAACGTTATTTACCTGTTGTCGGGCGGCGGTCCTTTGGCTGTAGGTGACTATGCAAAGGGCGCAGGCTACACCGACCTGCTTGTAACGTGGCTGTTTAAGATGACAATGGATAAGAAGGACTACAGCTATGCCGCAACCGTTGGTATTCTTGTATTTATCGTTTGTGCTACTGTATCTCTTATCACATTTAATATGTCTAAATCTTCCAGAAACGAGGAGGAGTTCTCATGATAAAAAGCTACAAATTAAGAAGGCACATAACAAACGCTATCGTTTACGTTATTCTTGCCGTATCGGGTATTCTTTGGGTATCTCCTCTTGTTTGGATGGTTCTGCATTCATTCCGTGCAGACACTCGTGTACTTTCAGTTCCGTACATTATTCCGCCTGAGTACACACTCGACAACTACATTGAGTTGTTTACAAAGGCATCAGAGGGTATGAACTTCCCACTGTGGTTTATGAACACCCTTATCGTTGCAATTTTCAGCTGTATTCTTTCCACACTTGCAGTTCTTATGGTAAGCTACAGCTTCAGCCGTTTAAGATTTAAGTCACGTAAAAAGTTCATCAACGTTGGTATGATCCTCGGTATGTTCCCCGGATTTATGACAATGATCGCTATTTACTATCTGTTAAAGGCTATGAACCTTACACAGTCACTCGTTGCTCTTGTAATTTGCTACAGTGCCGGTGCAGGACTTGGTTATCAGATTTCAAAGGGCTTCTTTGATACTATTCCACGTGCGCTTGACGAAGCTGCAACTATCGACGGCGCAACAAGAAATCAGATTTTCTGGAAGATAATTCTGCCAATGTCAAAGCCTATCGTAGTTTACACAGTTCTGACTGCGTTTATCGGCCCTTGGACAGACTTTATTCTTGCTAAAATCATTATGGGTACAGAAACAGATATGTACACCGTTGCTATCGGTCTTCAGAAGATGGCTTCGGCTACAAACGCAAACGAATACTTCACAAGATTCCTTGCAGGCTCTGTTATCGTTGCAGTACCTATCACACTGCTGTTCTTAAAGCTCCAGAACTACTATGTAGAGGGCGTAACAGCCGGCGGTGTAAAGGGTTAATTTCAAATTTTGAGCAACACTGCGTAGCATTTGCGTGTTGTTAAGAAAATACTTTGGGTGATGTTCCGACAGCCGATACCCTCATAAGAGGCTTCACTGGTGAGCATCACCCTTGTTTTTTAGGAAGTGATTATTATGAAAAGGCTTTTATCTCTAATTTTAGCTTCACTGATTATGGCGTCGGCTCTGCTTACAGGCTGTTCGGAAGGCTCGAACGAATACAAAGACCCTACAGAGGGTATAGAGCTTGCCAAAACTGACGACAAGTACAGAAACTACTATCAGATATGGATTGGCTCGTTCTGCGACAGTAACGGTGACGAAACGGGCGATATACCGGGAATTATCTCTAAGCTTGACTATCTGAATGACGGCGACCCGACAACCGACACAGACTTAGGCGTTACCGGTATTTGGCTCTCGCCGATGATGCCGTCAATTTCTTACCATAAATATGATGTAATGGACTACTACGACATTGACGAGGAGTTCGGCACAATGGCTGATTTTGAAAAGCTCATAGCCGAATGTGATAAGCGTGGCATCAAGGTTATTATTGACCTTGTATTAAATCACTGTTCATCACGTCACCCGTGGTTCAGACAGGCTTGCGAAGAGGTTAAGCAGAGTAAGTATGACGGCTACGCAAAGTATTTTGAAATACTGACTCCCGAGAATCC
>CAMFTQ010000191.1 GCA_945988865.1 uncultured Anaeromassilibacillus sp. | reverse complement strand
CCGTTCTGTCAACAATGAACTACTTTAAGGACGAGTACATCGCCCACATCAAGGACAAAACGTGTCCTGCAGGCGTCTGCAAGGCACTTATGAAATACGAGATTATCCCTGCAAAATGTAAGGGTTGTACGCTCTGTGCAAGAAACTGTCCTGTCGGTGCAATTTCGGGTACGGTTAAACAGCCTCACGTCATTGATCAGGATAAGTGTATCAAGTGCGGACTTTGTATGAGAAACTGCAAGTTCGGCGCAATCTACACACATTAAGGAGGGATAATTATGGATATGGTACATCTTAAAATAAACGGTATCCCTGTTGAGGTGCCGAGCAACTATACTATTTTACAGGCGGCAAAGGTCGCTAAAATTGAAATTCCGTCGCTTTGCTATCTTAAGGACATCAACTGCATCGGCGCTTGCCGTGTGTGCGTTGTTGAGGTAAAGGGCAGAAAAGGTCTTATCGCATCGTGCGTTTATCCCGTTGAGGAGGGAATGGAGGTATTCACAAATACCCCGAAGGTAAGAGCGTCAAGAAAAACAACAATTGAGCTTATCCTCTCTACTCACCACAAAAAGTGCCTTTCCTGCGTAAGAGGCAACAACTGTGAGCTTCAGAAGCTTGCGTTTGACTACGGCGTTGACGAAGACAGATTCAAGGCTGAAGAGCCTATTTATGAAATTGACGACCAGTCACCGTACATTGTGCGTGACAACAACAAGTGTATTCAGTGTATGCGTTGCGTTGCAGCCTGCAAGAATGTTCAGTCCGTTTCGGTTATCGGACCTATTAAGCGTGGCTTTAAGGTTCACGTTGGCTGTGCATTTGAAAAGGGACTCGGCGATTCTCCGTGCGTTGGCTGCGGTCAGTGTATTGTAAGCTGTCCCGTTGGTGCGCTCAACGAAAAAAGCCAGATTGACGAGGTATGGAACGCTATCTCCGACCCCGAAAAGCAGGTTATTTTCTACACAGCTCCGTCAATCAAGGCAACTCTGGGCGAGAGCTTCGGTATGCCTATCGGCACAAACGTTGAGGGCAAAATGGTTTCTGCAATCCGCAGACTCGGCGTTGACAAGGTGTTCAATATGGACTTCACCGCCGACCTCACAATTCTTGAAGAGGCAAACGAGCTTGTTGAGAGAATCACACGCAAGGAAACTCTACCGATGTTCACCTCCTGCTGTCCCGGTTGGGTTAAGTTTGTTGAGCATTACTATCCCGAGATGATTCCGCACCTTTCAACCTGCAAATCTCCGCAAGGTATGTTCGGCGCAGTGCTCAAGAGCTACTATGCGCAGAAGTATAATCTTGACCCTGAAAAGATGTTTGTTGTCAGCGTAATTCCCTGTACAGCAAAGAAGTTTGAGGCTACACGTCCTGAGCTGCGCACATTTGACTTTGACGATGTTGACGTTGCCCTCACCACAAGAGAGCTTGCAAAGATGATTAAGGGTGCAGGCATCAAGCTTGAGGATATGGACGACGAGGACTACGACGCTCCGTTCAATAAAGCAACGGGCGGCGGTGCAATCTTCGGTGCAACAGGCGGCGTGCTTGAGGCTGCTCTGCGTACTGCGGCAAGAATGCTTGACGGCTCATTCAAGAAGATTGAGTTTACAGAGGTAAGAGGTCCGCAGGAAGTCAGAGAGGCAAAATACATCGTTGCAGGCGTCGAAGTTAAGGTTGCAGTTACTTCCGGTCTTGGAAATGCAAGAAAGCTGATTGAAAAGATTAAGAAGGGCGAAGCTGATTACCAGATGGTCGAGATTATGGCTTGTCCCGGCGGCTGTATCAACGGCGGTGGTCAGCCTGTTCAGAGCGACAGCGTAAGAAACTACGTTGACTTAAAGGCTATTCGTTCAAAGGCTCTCTATGATTACGATAAGCAGTGTAAGTACAGATGCAGTGACGAAAGCCCGATTATCAAGACGATTTACGATGAATTCTTCGACGCTCCCGGCAAACCCAGAGCACACAAGCTTTTGCATACAAAGTATGTAAACAGAGGAAATCATTAATCAGAATGACACACTAAAATCTCACCCCACCGATTTTGTTCGGTGGGGTATTTTGCGCATATGTGAAAATTAAAAGGCGGCTCTGAGATTCAGAGTCGCCTGTGATTTTTACATTTTATTTCTTTATAGGAAACTTCTTAAAAACGAGTAAAAAAGAAAAAAGTGCCTACTGAAAAGCAGGCACAACAAGATAGTTTTTTGAACAGCAGTAAAAAGTAAACCGAGTAAAGAACGGTCTTCGGCAAAGAAGTGGCGAAGTTCATCGTCAATAGTAAAGACGCAATGACGGTGATTGACATTGATGATTTTGCAAGACATAGCTGTAGTACGGTCAATTGAATACATTGTACCACAGGAGGGGCAAAATCTGCTTTTGCATCTGAAAGGAACAAATTTTAATTTACCGCATTTAGTACACCCATACAAAGCACCGCCAAACGAAGGGTCGCCACTGAAATTGAAATATGTAAGCAGCTTTTGATTTCTGTATTCTCTGTAAACATCAATTACGCTGTGTAGCCTGTGTATATGGTGCAAAACTCTGCTGATGTAGTGAACACTTCATTTTTCGCTCTGATAGCTTCAAGCGGTGTGTAGAAGGTTGTGCTGAAGGTCTGGCAGCCGTCATTGATAAACAATTCAGCAGAGAATTTGTC
>CAMFTQ010000190.1 GCA_945988865.1 uncultured Anaeromassilibacillus sp. | reverse complement strand
TTCTGCATAGCGAACAATAATTTTTGTCTGTGATTTCATATATTTCAACTCTTTTTTAACAATAAAAGCTTATTTCACCAAAGAAGTCATACACTTTTTATAATTTCATTATTCTTTGCTTTGACTATTTTCTGATATTCCTTAATTTCTTCGTCAGAAAAACCGTTTATGTCCTCCCACCTGTAATTCGGTAAGAAACAGGTTGCATTGTGAAAAGCGTCTTTTTTATCAGGCTTTTCTATATAAACCTTAACTTCACCGTTTTCAAGCATTTCTGAATGGACAATTTCTGTATCGTCATCTAAAGTCAAAAAAGGATACATCATAATAAATTCCCCTTAAGCAAATTAAATATCAAGGTTCTGAACATATTTTGCGTTCTGCTCTATAAATTCTCGTCTTGGCTCTACCTTGTCGCCCATAAGGATTGTAAAGATTTCGTCTGCCTGCTGAGCGTCTGTCAGCTCAACCTTGAGCATTGTTCTTGTTTCGGGGTTCATTGTAGTTTCCCACAGCTGTTCGGAGTCCATCTCACCAAGACCTTTGTATCGCTGAACGTCTGTTTTACCCTCAATGCCGGCTAATATGTTGTCACGCTCAATATCGGAGTATGCGTAGTGATGCTCCTTGCCCTTTGTAATTCTGTAAAGCGGCGGCTGTGCTATGAATACGTGACCGTCCTCAATAAGCGGTCGCATAAAGCGGAAGAAGAACGTAAGCAAAAGTGTTCTGATGTGCGAGCCGTCAACATCGGCATCCGCCATAATAATAACCTTGCCGTATCTAAGCTTTGTTAAATCAAACTCATCACCAACTCCGCTTCCTAAAGCCGTAATAACAGGCATCAGCTTGTCGTTGCCGTAAACCTTGTCAAGACGTGCCTTTTCAACGTTGAGCATTTTACCCCAGAGTGGCAGAATAGCCTGAAAACGTCTGTCACGTCCTCCCTTTGCAGAACCTCCCGCAGAGTCACCCTCTACGATATATATTTCTGTTTCTTCGGGATTTCTTGACTGACAGTCGGCAAGCTTGCCCGGCAGCTGTGCAGATTCAAGCGCAGATTTTCTTCTGACGCTTTCTCTTGCCTTTCTTGCGGCTTCTCTTGCTCTTGATGAAGCAAGAGCCTTTTCAAAAATAGCTTTTGCAACAGACGGATTTTCTTCTAAAAATTCTGACAGCTTTTCAGAAATCAGCTTGTTTACCATACTTCTTACTTCTGTATTACCAAGCTTTGCCTTTGTCTGTCCCTCAAACTGTGCTTCTTTGAGCTTTACGCTTATTACGGCTGTTAAGCCTTCTCGCACGTCGTCGCCTGTTAAATCCTTGTCATTATCCTTTAGCTTGTTGAACTTTCTTGCATAATCGTTCATTACTTTTGTCAGCGCACGTTTAAAGCCTTCCTCGTGCGTACCGCCGTCTGTGGTATGAATGTTGTTTGCAAATGATAAAATAAGCTCGTTGTAGCTTTCGTTATACTGCATAGCAATTTCAACAGCCGCCGAATTTTCTGCATTTGTTGTTGAAAAATAGATAACCTCGGGGTGAATAACCTCTACCGACTTTTTCTTGTGAATATACTCGACAAAGCTCTTTATACCGCCCTCATAGTGGAAGTTACTGCTCTTTACATCATCTGTACGCATATCGGTAAGCTCAATGTTTACGCCTGCGTTTAGAAATGCCTGTTCTCTTAATCTTGTTGCGAGAATACTAAACTCGTATTCGTCAGTTTCTTTAAATATTTCTCTGTCTGCCTTAAATGTAACCTCTGTTCCCTTTACGTTTGACTGTGCAACAATTTCAAGATCTGTTACGATTTTTCCTCGTTCATAGCGCTGTTTATATACGTTTTCGCCGTCACATACCTTTACCTCAAGCCACTCCGACAGCGCATTTACAACAGACGCACCTACACCATGCAGACCGCCCGACACCTTATATCCGCCGCCACCGAATTTACCACCTGCGTGAAGCACAGTAAATACAACAGTTACGGCAGGAATACCCATCTTCTGATTTATTCCTACAGGAATACCACGTCCATTATCCGTTACTCTTATAACGTTACCCGGCAGAATAGAAACATCAATCTTTGTGCAATAGCCTGCCAACGCCTCGTCTATTGCGTTATCTACAATTTCGTAAACAAGATGGTGCAGACCTCTGGGTCCTGTTGAGCCGATATACATACCGGGGCGTTTTCTGACAGCCTCTAAGCCCTCAAGCACCTGTATTTCGTCAGCACCGTATTCATTTTCTACTTTTGTTATTTCTATGTTTTCATTATTTTCCAAAGCGTAAACCTCCTAAAGAGTTTTTACAATTATTTTATATGAATGATTGTATTTTTATTTTTTAAACGATATAAAGTAAGGATAAAATAAAATTCCTGTCAATATTACAATTATTGTCGCTGTTAAAAGTGCAGCGGCACTGAAAAAGCTAAGTGTGTTAAGTAATATCAGATTAACAATAATTGCCACTATAAAAATTATTGCAGAAAGCACAGCAAAGCCTGCTTTCTTTTTCACGTTAAATTCCCTGCCGCAGGAGTGACAGGTTGATTTTTTTGTTTTTGAAGTCTTAACTGTATCCCTGTAATAGTAAACTGCTTTGCAGTGAGGGCATATCGGCAATTTAAACATAGCTTACCTTCTGTAAATTTTTACATCATCG
>CAMFTQ010000189.1 GCA_945988865.1 uncultured Anaeromassilibacillus sp. | reverse complement strand
AAGCTCAGACAGCTTTAGCTCACCGTAAATATCCTCGCCGTAGCGTGTAGTATCCTGAGCGATAACCAAAAGCTCCTTAACTCCGTTTTTGGCAAGGCGCTTTGCTTCTTCAATAATATTTTCCATTTTACGGCTTCTGAAATGCCCTCTGATAAGCGGAATTGCACAGTAGGTACAGCAGTTGTCGCAGCCCTCTGCAATCTTTAAATAAGCGTAGTGGGGGAGAGTGGACTGAACTCTGCCACCGTCTAAGGATAAGAGCTGTTTGTCGGGATAGCTTTCTGTTTTTTTGCCCATCAGAGCGTCCTTTACTATCTGAGCGATATTTTCGTTTGCGCCTATTCCCACAACAGCGTCAACCTCGTAAAGCTGTTTCATAACCTCGCTCTTGTAACGCTCGGCAAGACAGCCTGTTACTACGATAGCCTTGATTTTGCCCTCTTTTTTAAGATTGGCAAGCTCTAATATTTCGTCAATGCTCTCTTGCTTTGCAGATTCTATAAAACCGCACGTGTTTACTATTGCGACATCTGCCATAGCGGCGTCCTCAACAAGAGTAAAGCCTGCCTTGTGAAGATTATACATAAGCATTTCAGCGTCAACTCTGTTTTTTGCACAGCCAAGCGAAACTATGCCAACCTTGTAATTCATTATAAAACTTCCTTTATCAGTATTCATCGTTATCTGTATATTCGGCAATAACCGATTTTATGTCGCCAAAGCTAAATCCCATACGTGAAAGACCTGAAAAAGCACGTCTTTTGCCTTTTTCGTCAGAAAGGCATCGAGCGTATTTTTTGTCTATGATTTCTCTTATCTGCTCTTTTGGGTCAACGTCAAATTCGCTTAGAATATCGTCAATTAAATCTCTGTCAATGCCCTTTTCGATCAGCTTGTACTTTACGCCCTTAATTGACAGATGCTTAACTTCAAAAAGCTGTTGTGCATATCGTCTTGCGTATGCTTCGTCGTTTACAAGTCCCAATTCCTGCATACGCTCAACAGCCTCCTCGGCACTTGTTCTGTCACAGGATTTGGCGATTTTATCCGCAAGCTCCTTTTTTGAGTGGTCACGATACGATATAAGCCACAGTGCCTTTTCCTTTGCTCTGCGTGTGTTTGATTTTTCGATAAGCTGTTTTAGCTCTTCATCATCAAGCACAGTGCCGATTTTTATTCTGTTTTCCAAAAGCGTCTGTGTGTCGAGCTTCAGTGCAAATTCACCGTCAATATAAACGGCTGTCAATGATTTTCTTCGAGGCTCTAAGGCTGTAATTTCCATAATTAATCTTCAACAAGAATGTCAATGCTTGTATCTGACTTAGGCGCAGTCTGTGTCGGCTCGGCAACAGGTACTTCCTCAACCTTGACCTTAGCTTTAGCCTTTGCGCCCTTTGCAGGTGCTTTTTTAAGCTTATCTATGTTTGCCATAAGGTCATCCTCGATTTTCTTTGCAAGCTCGGGATTTTCTTCAAAAAGCTCCTTAACCTTGTCACGTCCCTGTCCAAGACGTGTTTCACCGTAGCTAAACCATGCGCCGGATTTCTGAACAACATCGGCAGCTACAGCTAAATCGAGCAGCTCGCCGTTTCTTGAAATTCCCTTGCCGTACATAATGTCAAATTCAGCTTCTCTAAATGGCGGTGCAATTTTATTTTTAACAACCTTTGCACGTGTGCGTGAGCCTATCATTTCGCCGTTTGACTTCAGAGTTTCAACTCGTCTGATGTCGATACGAACAGAGCTGTAGAACTTTAACGCTCTGCCGCCCGGTGTAACCTCGGGATTGCCGTAAACAACGCCGACCTTTTCACGAAGCTGATTGATGAAAATTGCAACGCAGTTTGATTTTGAGATAGCACCGGCAAGCTTTCTTAAAGCCTGCGACATAAGTCTTGCCTGCAAGCCTACGTGAGAGTCGCCCATTTCGCCCTCGATTTCAGCCTTTGGTACAAGAGCTGCTACAGAGTCAACAACAATAACGTCAATAGCACCGCTTCTGATAAGCGCTTCGGCAATTTCAAGAGCGTCCTCACCTGTATCAGGCTGAGAAACAAGCAGAGAATCAACGTCAACGCCTAAAGCCGCAGCATAAACAGGGTCAAGTGCGTGTTCAACGTCAATAAACGCTACGTTACCGCCGTTTTTCTGTCCCTCTGCAATACAATGCAGTGACAGAGTTGTTTTACCCGATGACTCAGGTCCGTATATTTCGATAATTCTGCCACGTGGCAGACCGCCGATTCCGAGCGCAATATCAAGAGAGAGCGAGCCTGTTGAAATTGCGTCAACGTTTAACGTGCTGTTCTGACCGAGGCGCATAACCGCACCCTTGCCGAACTGTTTTTCTATTTGCGTCAAGGCGGTTTCAAGAGCCTTGTTTTTATCAAGTGCCATATTTATTCATCCTTTCAAGCGATTTCGCTTAGCTTTATTTACATTTGTATTATAAAATAAAGGCAGATAAAATGCAATATAAAAGTAACAAAAATCGAACAAATTTTCTATAATTTTATCGCACAGTCCCATTTATCGCCCTGATAATGCTTCCTAAATCGTAGTGCTTTGATATATTTTCATATCCGCTTTCCTGCATAAGTCTGCAAACCTCGTCAAATTGCCCCTCGCCAAGCTCAAACGCAAGCATACCGCCACGTCTTAGCTTTCGTGTCCAGCTT
>CAMFTQ010000188.1 GCA_945988865.1 uncultured Anaeromassilibacillus sp. | reverse complement strand
TGAAAAAGTGCAACCGATACACTGCCGTTTTTCAAATTATGGTAGATTTTTAGTAGTAATTCCTTTAGGCGGTGATTATATGAAACGGCAGATATTATATTCAATAACTGTTTTGTTGTCGTTAATCACAATTATCTCCTGTCTTTCTGTTAAGTCGCTTGCTCTGTCATCATATTCTCTAAATGGATTTTCCGGCGACAGCCGTCTTTTGGCGACAGACAATCATCTGTTTATTATTGATATAAACGGTAAATGCGCAAAAATCAAAAGCCTTGATACCGATAAATATGATATTTCGGTTCAATTCGGCGATAACATATCTTCATATTCATACTGCGACGGTAAATTCTATTTTTGCCGAAACAGCTTTGACGGTGCTGTAAATTCAATTCTGATAAGTACCGTAGCACCCGACAGCTATGACGGCTTTTACAACACAACTGTTATCAGAGATATTTCACTTAACAATGAAAGCACTATAGCCTTTGACAGCCTAGGCAACATCTATCTTTCGCATAAAAACGACAGAAAAAGTATTAAAATGTATGATAAAAACGGGACTGCACTCAAAAAATTTGACTGTGGCTCGGTTATTACCCAGCTTTTTGTTCAGAACAATAAAGTCTATGCCGTCTGCGACAGCCTGCTTTTCATATCGAATAGCAGTATTGCAGACACGGGTCTTGAGGTTAATAACCTGTATCCGTTCAAACCGATGCAAGAAAATCTGCTTTGCGACAGCTTTTCAAATATCTACGTCTGTCTTGATAACAAGGTGAATTTAGCTTTTAATACACGTTCAATAAAGCCAACAGCTGAAAAAATCACCGCCGATGAGGACTGTGTTGTTTGTCTTTGTGATGATAAGTTATTTACCTACGATATAAACAGCAAAAACCTTTTGACATCAACTGCTGTGAAGGCTGACGATATCACACTTTTTAATTCTAAACTCTATTTGTTAAGTCACAGTGGCAACCAAGCTATAATTAGTGAAATCAGCAAGAAAAAGCTCACATCTGTTGAAGTTGTGACAACTGCACCACATTCAACTGCACATACGAAGCCTGTTTCTTCTGTTATAAATAATTATGACTTATCCGTAACAAGCAGTGAATACTCTGTTGACAACAGCAAAAAAATAATTTCAGATATAACTGTCGGCACTACCGTAGCACAGCTTAAAAAGAAATTGAGTTATAATTGCGATTTCACCTTGTATTACAAAGGAAAAATCAGAAAAACGGGAAATGTCGGCACAGGTATGACGGCTGTATTTTCAAATGATAACAGCAAGGCTGAATATACTATAATAGTAAAAGGTGACTGCACAGGCGAGGGTAATGTAAATTCAAGAGATAAAAAGGCTGTTTTTGATTACATATTAGGCGAACAAAGTGTACTTAACGGAGTGTATTTTACCGCCGCCGATATGAACAGCGACCTTGTTATTGACACCAAGGATTTACTTTTGACGGCAAAAGCGTATTCCAAAAGATGATAAATTTTTATAACAATAATATCTGCATACAACAAAGCACCTGCGTCAATACTAAGGACGGAGGTGCTTTTTTATGAGCAAATACAGCTATGAAAAAAGAAGAAGCAAAAGTGAAAAAATCGGCTTTTATACTGCGTTATCTGTCTGCATTGTAGCAATTAGTATGGCTATATGGTCGGCATATGTCAGCGTGAGCGACTACACAAAGCAATCGAACAGTCAAGGCTATAAATCCTCGCTTAATTCTGTTACGGCAAAAACCGACAATGATGTTACGGGTGTTACAGCACAGGAAACTACAGAAAAAGCCGAAACACAGCCGTCAACTTTGGAAGAAATGACAGAGGATACAGAGCCTGAAACAGACCCTCAGACTACCGCACCGAGAACAGAACCAAATTCAGACCAGCCCGAAACAAAGAGCGTACTAAAGGCTATGCTGGCTGTTGACAGCACGTTAAGCTATCCTGTAAAAAATCCCGTGGTCCAAAAGGAATACAGTGAAACGGCTGTTAAAAACAAGACTATGGACGATTACAGAGCGCACACAGGCGTTGACTTTAAGTGCAGTGAAAACGAAGAGATTTTTGCTATGACTGACGGTAATATCAAAGAAATCTATAACGACGCAATGTTCGGAACTGTAGTTGCTGTGGAGTCTGACAACCTTACAATACTTTACTGTGGAATGGACAAGTCAAGCCTATCATCAGACAATACTGTAAAAGCAGGCGAAAAGCTCGGTACTGTCGGAGAAATTCCGTCAGAATCAGCCGACAACAAGCATATCCACATTGAAGTAAAGGTTGACAATCAGTATATCGACCCTTTGACCGTTATTGCCAATGATGAATAAGCAAATTTCTTTTGCATATATTTAATAAGGAAAAACTTGCCCTCGTTTCGTTTATAGGGGCAAAATACCCCTACAGGCTTTTAGCTTGCAGGGGTATCATTTTTTTAATTGTTCAGATTAAAACTGAAGTCCGTTTGCTGTTTTTAAAAATTCGGTGAGCTTTGAAAGAATAATCTCCACTCCGCCCTCGCTGTCGCTTTCAATGTTTAACGGCATAATCGGGTCGTGAACAGAAAGTCTTAACAAAAACCAGCCGTCACCGTCATTTTTGCCGAAGGATACACGCACACCCTCTCTGCTGTCGTCTGCCAACGTCCAGCCGTCCTGTGCGGCTGCGT
>CAMFTQ010000187.1 GCA_945988865.1 uncultured Anaeromassilibacillus sp. | reverse complement strand
ACTGTAAAAACAGGTAAAAGCGTACAAGCCACAGCGCCCACAAGCTGAGAGAAAAACATAGTCCTGCGGTTTACAGGCAGACTGCCGAACATATCAACAGTGCGCTTGTTGTGCATATACTTAAAGGCATTGAGCGCAAAAATTACAGAGAACACCATAACTATAAACGTTGCTACAGTATCAAATATTGTGCTTGCTGGCATTAAAATAACGTAGCCTTCTCTGGCATCAAATGATATATCCGGTGTTTGCTGTGTATAAGAATAATACATTGTGCGAACAAAAATTACAGCCAAGGGCAGAATAACCGTAAGCAAAGCTGTCAGTACAATCATCGGCGCTTTGTTTCGCTTTATTGACCACAAAAGCATTGATTTGCCGTTACCAAGCCTTTTTTCTTTATTAAAGGATATTGTTGATGTCATAGCCTGCTACCTCCATTTCACTTATAAATATTTCTTCAAGCGTCAACGGCAAGGACTCCATAAACACAGGCTCAAGGCTCTGCAGATAGTCCAGATACTCGCTTTCTTCTCCCTTTATCACAATATTGTAAAGATTTCCCTTTTGCTCGCATTTTACAAGGTTTAAGTCCTCAAACGGATTATTTTCAAAGGCTTTTTTGAATGCAATCTGTATTTTATGTATGCCCTGCTTTACATTGTCAAGCTCTTTGTTAAGAATAATTTTACCTCTGTGCAGAAGTCCTACATAATCGCATAAATCCTCAAGCTCTCTTAAATTGTGCGAAGCGATTACAGCCGTCATTTTGCGTGAATACACATCGTCTGCAATAAGCCTTTTGACAAGCTGACGTACAACAGGGTCAAGTCCGTCAAAAATTTCGTCAAGAAAAATATAGTCAGGCTGTGCTGAAAGTGCAAGTATAAGCGCCGCCTGTCGCTGCATACCCTTTGACATTGAGATGATTTTCGCCCTTTTGTTTATCGGGAACATCTGACAAAGGTCTGCAAAACGCTGTTCACTCCAGTCAGGGTATATTTTTCTGTAAAGCTGTGCAGTATTTTCAACTGTGCTGTTGTTGTAAAAATACGGAAAATCAGGAACAAAAATACATTTGCCCTTTACCATTTCGTTTTCAAACACTCTTTCGCCGTCTATTCTGACCTCTCCTCCGTCAGGCTCAAACACACCCGACATAACACGCAGAAGCGTTGACTTACCGCTGCCGTTAGAGCCTAACAAGCCGTAAACCGAGCCTTTTGGTATATTAAAGCATATTGTGTCGAGCGCATCTAAGCTGTCAAAGCTTTTTGTTACGTTTTTAATTTCAATCATTTTGTCCCACCTCGCTGTTTGTACCGATAGATTTTTCTACCGCTTTCAAAATTTCTTTCTTTGTTGCTCCTGCTGTCATAGCCTCTGTTACGGATTTTTGCAGCTTTTCAAGCGCAAGATTTTTTGCTGCGTTATCCTTATTGACGCTCTCGCTGATAAAGCTGCCCCTGCCCACAACGGAATAAACAACACCGTCACGCTCAAGCATCTGATAAGCCTTTGACACAGTGTTCGGATTTACACCGAGCTGTGAGGCAAGCGTTCTCACAGGCGGCAGCTTTTCGCCCGGCTGTAATGCGCCAAGCGAAATAAGTCTTACCGTATTGTTATAAAGCTGTTCGTAAATCGGCAGTCTTGAAGTAAAGTCAATACTGAACATCAGCACACCCCTTTCATTTCATATACCTTGAATTGATTTAATTGTATTAGTTCAACTAATACAATTTGAGTATAGCATACAGATTTTACCCTGTCAAGCGATTTTCTTTATTTGTTTCTTTAAGCAAATAATTTGTGCAGTATTTACCAAAATGTGATTACCTTTTTGTATATATAGACATTTATTTTTAAATGTTCAGTTTTTTGTTGAAACTTCGCCCTCTTTTTTGGTATAATTTTTGTGATATTCTTTTTTGAAAGAGAGGCTAAAGTATGGACATAGTACAGCTTATTACACAGGGCAACGATTTTGTCAACAGTCTTGTGTGGGGCATACCGATGCTCGTTCTCATCATCGGTACAGGCATTTATATGACCGTAAGAACAAAATTCTTTCAGATTATAAAGGCTAAGTACGTATCTAACGAAACGTTTTTTGCTATTTTCAAAAAACGCAGTGTAACAAAGTCTAAGGAGAAAAAGGCTATTTCTCAGTTTCAGGCTTTGTCAACAGCGCTTGCCGCTACAATCGGCACAGGTAACATAGCAGGTGTTGCTACAGCTATTGCAATCGGCGGACCGGGCGCAGTTTTCTGGATGTGGATTTCTGCATTTTTCGGTATGATGACAAACTACTCCGAAAATGTTTTGGGTATCTATTACAGAAAGAAAAACACAAACGGCGAATGGTCGGGCGGCGCAATGTATTACCTTGAAAACGGACTCGGCAGTAAAAAGAACTGCAAAAAGCTCGGCAGAGTGCTTGCAATTATCTTTGCTGTTTTCTGCGTATTTGCATCATTTGGTATCGGCAATATGACGCAGATTAACTCTATTTCAAGTGCAATTTCAAGCTCGTTCTCTGTTCCTACAATTGTAACAGGTATTGCTCTTGCAGTTATTGCCGCACTTGTTATCATAGGCGGTATCAAAAGAATTGCATCTGTTACAGAAAAGCTCGTGCCGTTTATGGCTTGCGCTTACATAATCGCCGCAGTTACAATCTTTGTAATGAACTATG
>CAMFTQ010000186.1 GCA_945988865.1 uncultured Anaeromassilibacillus sp. | reverse complement strand
GGTGACGGTAATATTAAAATTCTTGACGCTACGCTTGTTCAAAAGCACGTGGCAAGCATTGTAACGCTTAACGAGAAACAGCTCTTATCGGCAGACTGCGAGCCTTCTGGCAAGGTTGACATCAAGGACGCAACGACAATTCAAAGATATGTTGCCGGTATTGCTACCGACACAAAGGTCGGCACAGTAGAGGGTGGCGGTATTCCTGTTCCGACAGAGCAAACAGAGCCGACAACATTACCTGCAACAACAGAGCCGATTACAACAGCTCCTGTTACAGAGCCAACAGAGCCAACGACAGCAACACCTGCTACAGAGCCTACAACAGAAGAGCCGTCAACTGCTCCTACAACAGAGCCAACAACAGCAGAGCCTGTTACAGAACCGACTACAGAAGAACCGACTACAGAGCCTGCAACAGATCCTGTTTTTGAAGAGGGTATAATAAGATTTACAAACGGCTTGAACTGGGGTACGGTATATGCTTACTTCTTCAATGCAGAAGGTTATGTAGGTGCTGTGTGGCCGGGTGAACAAATGACATATTACGAGGATAACCCATTCGGACAGAAAAACTATGAGATAATTATCCCCGAGGGTGCTGAATCTGTTGTATTCTCTGACGGCAACGGCACACAGACGATAGACCTTCCGCTTGCAGGCGTAATAGGCTACTACCTTGACGGAACACAGACCGAGGGCAAATACAACGGTACAGCGTGGGATCCGCAGGCGATGATTGATGATGCAAACGGCTGATTAAATTCGGCTTAAAATTCTTAAAAATAAGGGACGGCAGAAATGCCGTCCTGTATTTTTTTGAAAAATTTGGAAAAAAGTGTTGACAAACGGAAAAAGCAGTATATAATGTTACTTAGTTAGTCGAGTAACTAACCACACAACAAAGGAGGAGCGATATGTGAAAATAAACTTTGAGAGTGAAAAGCCTATCTTCATTCAGGTTGCCGAGGTTATAGAGGACGCTATCTTGTCAGGCACCTTTGAAGAGGAAACACAAATTCCATCAACGACAGAATTTTCTGTCAGCTACAAGATAAACCCTGCAACGGCTTTAAAGGGTATCAACATTTTGGTGGATAAAGGATTGGTATATAAGAAAAGGGGAGTAGGAATGTTCGTGTGCAAGGGCGCTTGCGATAAGCTAAGACTTGAACGCAAACAAGCGTTTTATGAAAATTTTATCAAATCGGTAATCACAGAGGCAAAGCGTCTGAAAATTTCAACGGAAGAAATCAAGTCGATGATTGAAAGGGGATATGAAAATGAGCAGAATTGAAATTAAAAATCTCAGCAAAAATTACGGCAAGGTATGCGCTCTTGATGATGTGAGCGTTACCTTTGAAGAGGGTAAAATTTACGGCTTGCTCGGCAGAAACGGCGCAGGCAAATCGACAATGCTAAACTGCATTACGGGATTTATTTTTCCAAACAGCGGTTCAATTACATTGGACGGTAAAAATGTGATTGAAAACGACAAGGCATTAAGAAAAATCTACAAAACATCTGAAAAAACGTATTATCCCGATACAATGAAGGTCAAAGAGCTGTTCAAAACAACAAAGAGCTTTTATCCCGATTTTGATATGGACTACGCTCTTGACATCTCAAACCAGTTCGGACTTGACGTTACTAAAAAAGTAAAAGGCTTGTCAACAGGCTTTACTTCAATTTTAAAGCAGGTTATTGCGCTCTCGGTCAACACACCGTTTGTATTTTTTGACGAGCCTGTGTTGGGACTTGACGCTAACAACAGAGATTTATTCTACCGTTTGCTTATAGAAAAATTCAGCGAAAAGCCATTTTGCGCCGTTATTTCAACTCATCTTATCGAAGAGGTTTCTACCATCGTTGAAAATGTAATCATAGTTAAGAACGGTAAAATCATCAGAAATACTACGTGCGAGGAGCTTTTACAGCAGGGCTACACCGTATCGGGTTCAGCCGCAGCCATAGACGAATACATAAAGGGCAAGAACGTAATCGGCACAGACAACCTCGGAGGACTTAAAACTGCATATATAATCGGCAAGGCAGAAAAGGAAGTTCCGAACGGCATTGAAATCACAAGACTTGATTTGCAAAAGCTGTTTGTAAAGCTCACAAATGACTGAGGAGGGTAAAAAATGAATATACTGTCAGCGTACAAATTTCAGATAAAATCGTGGTTAAAAGGTATTTTTATTTTCTTTTCAATTATTACGGCTATGGATTTAGTCGGATTTATTGAAAATATCATAGAAAAAACAGTCGAAGCAGACGGCAGCTCTGTCGTATCGGGACAGGAGGCTGCGTTAGTAATTTTTGCTTTTATAGCAGGTATTGCAACCTTTAGCGAGTTCTTTCATATGCTTACTCAAAACGGAATCAGCAGAAAAACCATATCATTAAGCAAGCCTTTAGTAGCATTGACAGTGTCAGCAATCCTGACATCGGTAAACCTTTTGTTAATGCAGATTTTTACACTTGTTCCTGTCGGCAACAATAGCATAAACACAATATACTTAACCGAAATGCTTTATCACCAATACTTTGGTAATGTTGGTAGTGTTGCAGGTATATTTACAAATCTGCTGTGGACCTTTGCTTTCTGTGCGGCGGCAATTACAGGAGGCGGCTTAATTGCAGCTTTGATGTACCGTCTGCCAAAATACGGCAAGTTCTTATTCTGGGGCGGATTATGGGCGTTGTTTGTAATAGTA
>CAMFTQ010000185.1 GCA_945988865.1 uncultured Anaeromassilibacillus sp. | reverse complement strand
GATAGCGTAGCGTCTCGTGGGCTCGGAGATGTGTATAAGAGACAGCCGTAATAACACTTTTTTATTCCGTTTTCCAAAAGAACGTTCAGCAGCTCTTCGCACTCTACACCGCCGTAAACGGGCGGATAATGCAGAAAAGCGACAATTTCTTTATTAAAACGTTTTGCTTCTTTTATAGATGATGTCAGTCTGCCGACCTCTCTGTTTAAGACCTTTACATCCTCTTTTTCGCTTGCATCAAGAAACCAGCCTCTTGTACCGCAAACAGCAAAGTCACCGACCTCATAGGCATTGTTAAATAACACGCTTATGGTATCAAAACCGTTTAGCTCTAAAAAGGCGTCAATCTTCTTCTTTGTTGCCCACCAGTAATCGTGATTACCCTTGAGGAGAATTTTTTTGCCGGGTAAGGAGTTGATAAAGGCAAAATCAGCAACACATTCCTCAAGCTTCATTGCCCACGAAATATCGCCTGCAATAACGACTGTATCTTCATCTGTAACAAGACTTTTCCAGTTGTTTTCAAGACGTTTTACATAATCTGTCCAACCGCTGAAAATATCCATAGGCTTGTCGGTTCCAAGCGAAAGATGTAAATCTGCAATCGCAAACAATGACATTACTCTATACCAAGAACAGAAAGCACGTATTCGGGCATTTTGTCAACCTCTGTCACGTTGTTAAAGCGAGCTTTCTTATCCTTTAAAGAAGAAAGCGGAGTCGGGATTGGTGCGCCTGTTACAGCGTTTAGCTTATCAACCATTTCAAACTCATCTGTCGGAAGTACGTCATCGCTTACTGCTTCAAGAACAGCCTTAGAGAATTTGTAAGGACTTGCTGTTGAAGCGATAACAGCAGGTGTTGTATCCTTAGTTTCTTCAACATATTTATCGTAAACATTGACAGCAACAGCTGTGTGAGTGTCGCACAGGTAATGCGTCTGCTCATAGAGTGATTTAATGGTAGCCTTTGTTTCCTCGTCACTGCAGCAGTTGCCATAGAAAAGACTGTCAATCTGTGCTTTTACATCATCATCAACAGTATAAACGCCCTCTGATTTTAATGTGTTCATCCACTGCTTTGTTTTTGCATCGTCACAGCCTGCAAACTTATACAGCAAGCGTTCGAGGTTGCTTGACACAAGAATATCCATAGACGGTGAAACAGTAGTGTAGAACTTTCTGTTCTTGTCATATGTGCCTGTTCTGATAAAATCGGTGAGAACGTTGTTTGAGTTTGATGCACAGATAAACTTGTTCACAGGCATACCCATACACATAGCGTAGTAAGAAGCAAGTATATTACCAAAGTTACCTGTCGGAACAACAACATTTATTTTGTCACCGAAATTGATTTTACCGCTGTTAGCCATATCGCAGTATGCAGAAATGTAGTAAACAATCTGCGGTAAAAGTCTGCCCCAGTTGATTGAGTTAGCACTTGAGAACAGCATATTGTTTGCACTGAGCTTTTCTGTCATTTCTGCTGTGTTAAAGATTTTCTTAACGCCTGTCTGAGCGTCGTCAAAGTTGCCCTTGATTGCGCAGACATTTACATTGTCGCCAAGCTGGGTGTTCATCTGATGCTTTTGCATAGGACTTACACCGTCAACAGGATAGAATACGATGATTTTTGTATGGTCAACATCCTTAAAGCCTTCAAGAGCAGCCTTGCCTGTATCGCCTGATGTCGCAACAAGAATAACTGCGTCCTTGCCGTCGTATGTTTTCTTTAATGATTTTGTAAGCAAATGCGGAAGAACCTGTAAAGCCATATCCTTGAATGCACAGGTAGGTCCGTGCCACAGCTCCATAATGTTGAGCTGTTTACCGTTGTAATCCTTTGTTCCAATGGGAGCCGGGTTTGTGCTGCCGAATTTTTCTGCTGTGTACGCACTGTCAACACACTGCGCAATTTCCTCAGCTGTAAAATCTGACAGATAATCTCCCATTATCTTTTTTGCTCTGCCGTTGTAGTCAAGCTTTGCAAGCTCTTTAAAGGTTTCCATATCATACTGCGGAAAGCTTTGCGGTACAAACAGACCGCCGTCCTTAGAAATACCCTGAGCTATTGCCTGAGCTGCTGATACTACTTCGTTTTTGTTTTCTGTACTGTTATATAACACTCTAAACACCCTTTCAGCGTTTTAATACATTCTCAAGTATTTTACAACAATTTTTATCAATTGTCAAAGTTTTTGCAAAAATAACAGCCGTTTTCATAAAAAATCTTATTCACAACACTCTCTTTATACCCGTTTTTAAGAAAAAGCTCGTATAAATCATTCATTTTTTCAATCCCGTTAATATCATCGGGCATATCGGCACCGTCAAAATCAGAGCCTAAGCAGATTGTATTTTCTCCGCCTAAGGACAAAAAATGATCGGCGTGTTTTATAATATCGTACATAGACGCATTAGATGAGTCGCTGTTTAAAAATTCCTTATAAAAATTAAGTCCTACAATTCCGCCCGAGTTTTTAATAATACTAAATTGCTCGTCTGTTAAATTTCTCGGATGGTTTGTTATACTGCGTGAGTTAGAATGTGTTGCAACTATCGGCTTCGAGGAAATTTGAGCTACATCGTAAAAGAGCCTGTCGCTTGCGTGTGATAAATCTATAAATATATTATTTTTCTCAAGCTCAATAACGGCTTTTCTTCCAAAATCGGTCAGACCCTTTGGATTATCGACAAGGCAACCGTCGCCAAGCTCGTTTGTACCGTTCCAAGTAAGCGTTA
>CAMFTQ010000184.1 GCA_945988865.1 uncultured Anaeromassilibacillus sp. | reverse complement strand
AATTCAGGTGTCAGCGAAGCAAACAGAGGCAAATACTTAGCCTTCACAGAGCTTGGCACAACATTAAACGGCGAGGGCAACGTTGCTACCTGCGTTGATTACCTCAAGGAATTAGGCATAAACTATGTTCAGATTAACCCGTTCTATGACTTCGGTTCAGTTAAGGAGACAGGCGCAGATACTCAGTTTAACTGGGGTTATGACCCTGTAAACTACAACGTTCCCGAGGGTTCATATTCTTCAAACCCATATGACGGTAATGTTCGTATCAACGAGTGCAAGCAGATGATCAAGGCTCTGCACGATGCCGGCATCGGTGTAGTTATGGACGTTGTTTACAACCACGTTTACGATGCAAACAAATCCTGTTTCCAAAGCTGCGTACCTGACTATTACTTCAGAAAAACTACAGCAGGTGCATTCGCTAACGGCTCAGGCTGCGGTAACGATACAGCCTCAGAACGTGCTATGTATAGAAAGTATATGATCGACTCTGTTAAATACTGGGCAGAGGAATATCACATCGACGGCTTCCGTTTCGACCTTATGGGCTTACACGATGCCGAAACAATGAACCTTCTCCGTGAAGAGCTTGACAAGATTGATTCAAGAATCCTCACATACGGCGAGGGTTGGTCATTGACAACAACATTTGACCCGACAACCTGTGCAGGCACAAAGACAGTACCTGCTTCTCAGGCAAACGCAGCCAAAAGCTTAAACGAAAGAGTAGCTTGCTTTAGCGACAGCATTCGTGACGCTATCAAAGGCGGCGTATTTGAAAAGACAGGCTTGGGCTTCTTGCAGGGCGTTCCTACATATGCTTCAGACATCAGCTACGGTGTTCGTGCAAATACTATTGGTAAGGGTGCAAAGTGGACAGCTAAGGCTCCTTCACAGTGCGTTACATACGCATCCTGCCACGATAACAACACTCTCTATGACAGACTTGTTCTCTCTACAATGGGCGAGGGCGTAGAGTTCAGACAGCGTTACTCAAACCTCATCGCTATGAACAAATTAAGCGCAGCTATCATTTATTCTTCACAGGGTATTCCGTTTATCCTTGCCGGCGAAGAAATGGCAAGAAGTAAGGACGGCGACGAAAACAGCTACAAGTCAGCTGCAAAACTCAATATGATTGACTGGAGCAACCTTGTAACATACGCTGACGTTGTTTCTTACTACAAGGGTATGATGGAGCTTAGAAAGTCCTTCTCACCATTTACAGATGCAACAGATAAATTCTCTACAAACTATTCATTCTCAAACGGCTTGTCAGCAGCTACAAATGTTGTTGCTTTCGTTGTAACAAACGACACTGAGGGTGAATGGAGCGAAATCGCCGTAGCGTTCAATAACTCAAAAGAGCCTCAGGAGGTTACACTCAAGTCTGAAACAACAGATTGGGTAGTAGTAGCAAATGAGCAGACAGCAGGCATTACTTCATTAGGCGAGGTTAAGGGTAACACTGTAACAGTAGCTCCGACCTCAGCACTTATCCTTGTAAATAAGGATAGCTTCAACAAGGTTAATCTCAAGAGCGAGATGTCAAGAGTAACTGTTAAGAACGTTTACTCAAAGGATAACTCATTATTGTCAGAAACAACAATTATGGGTAAGATCGGCTCAGGCTACGTAACAACAGCAGACGATGCAGTAGGTCTTGAGTATATTCAGAGCAAAGTTGAGGGTAACGAAAAGGGCAAGTTCGCAGAAAAGGACGCAACTGTAACATACTACTATGACACATTCGTTCCTCAGTCACTTTCTAATGAAAATGACATCACAGGCGACAGCAAAATCACAATCAGTGACGCTACAAAGATTCAGAAGTTCGTAGCAACTATTGAAACACCTGACGAAGAAACAAGCAAAAAGGCTGACTATACCTGCGACGGCAAGGTTGACATCAAGGACGCAACAATGATTCAAAAGCACCTTGCTAACTACAGTGTAGGTGTAGGCACAGTTGAAACTAACTACATCTATGTAGACGAAAACGGCAAAGAAACAAAGATTGCTCCGACTGTTACAACTAAGGCAAGAGTAGGCGAGACGTACAAGACAAAGCAGGAAACTATCAACACATACGAGCTTCTTGAAAAGCCTGCAAATGCAACAGGTACAGTAGCTCTCGGCAAGACTGTTGTAAACTATGTTTACAGCTACAACGGCAAGCCGATTACAGCTCACTTCAAGCACAACGGCAAATTAACATGGGCGCCGACATTGTGGATCTGGGACAGCAACGATAACAATGTTTTCAAGGCTTGGCCGGGCTACACAATAGAATCAGAGCCTGACGCAGAGGGCTGGTTTACAACTACCTTTGATATTGACAAAACAGCAGAATCTTATAACCTTATCGTTTCAAACGCAGGTAATCCGCAGACAACAGACTACAAGAATATTACAGCGTCTGAAATCTGGGTTGTAATTGACGATGCAAAGGCAACAACAAAGGGAAGCTGGATCAAGATTACAGACACAAAGCCTGAATAATTATTTGAATAAGTTTTGCATTTAATTTTGTCGGATTTTGCAGTACCGACAGATTAGATACACAATTTCAGCGTTTGGCGGCAGATTTATCTGTCGCCATTCGTTTTATCAAGTGTAAAATAAATCTCCCCGCCACAGAAATCAAATCTGTGACGGGGGGATTGTTTTGACATCTCAAATAGTCGAGTGAATTTTATATTGTTTTTTCAGGGCTTATACTAATTCCTGATAGAAAGTAGACTTATATTTGCGAGGATAATTTTTGCA
>CAMFTQ010000183.1 GCA_945988865.1 uncultured Anaeromassilibacillus sp. | reverse complement strand
CTCGTGGGCTCGGAGATGTGTATAAGAGACAGGGCGGTACACTTGTCACCAACAAGGACGATATTGGTAACTACGTTGCTACAGCTTATATGACAACAAGACGTGACGGTCTTGTAAATCTCTATAAATTCACAAAGGTTATGTTTACACCACAGGCGGAAAACTACAGCACCGTTAAAAAGGGCAATATTGAGTATGCAGTTGCATCACTCAAGGGCAATTACATACCTACGCTTGCAAACAGCGACGCTGCTTACCGCCGTTTAGGTGTAAACCCTGAAACTGACAGCGAACTAATCGAAAAATGGTTTACTGACGCAAGCTATTACAAGCCTGCTGAAGCATAAATCCAAAGCGAGGTTAAAATATGCTCAAAGATATTGATAACATTAAAATCCCGGTTAAAATCGGCGAAAATCAGCTTTATTTAAGGTACAATCTCAACTCACGGTTGTACCTTGAGTATATGACAGATTACGACAGGCTTACTAACACTCCGCCCGATAAATGGAGCGTAGAAGACACACTACATTATTTAAGAGCCTTGCTCATTGATAATTTTTACAATGAAAACAAGGACAACATAAACAATCGTGACTTTGAAAATGTAAAGCCTACTATCAGCGAGTTAGGACAGCTTTTAAGCGATTTTGACATAGAAGAATTGATTTTATCAATAACAGAGGCTATTGTAGCCTCGCTGCCGGATGCACCGATTACGGAAGACGAAAATTTTTAAAAGGGCGGTCAGACGGAGATATAGATTTTTTATCACTAAAAGTCTATTACTGTGATGTCCTGCACCGCCCGGAAGAAGAATTTTACAGGTCTACAATGCGAGAAATAACGCAGCGGCTAAACGCTTATTGCGAGCTTAAAGGCTACAAGCCGAAAGCGCAGGAAGTGTTAGAATATGATGATGCAGAGGGTTAAGAATGAATGTCAGGAATTTAACTGCAAAGCTCGGACTTGATACAAGCGGCTTTATGAAAAACAGCGAAGAAGCAAAAAAACAGCTCACCTCGCTGAATGTTGCTTTTACAAAAAATCAGAGAGAAATAAAAAACACAAACTCTGAAATAAGCAAGCTTGAGAAAGAGCAGAAAAAACTGAATACTGTTTTAAAAGACGGTACAGCAACAGATGAGCAAAAGAAACAGTATGCTGACCTGCAGAAAAAGATTGACGCTCTGATATTAAAAAAAGCCGCTTTGAAAACAAAAGAGCAGGAGCTCAGAGGGCAAATATCAAGCACGACCTCTGAGCTTAAAAAACAAAACAATGCTATAGAGTCCACAAAGGATACCTATACAAAGCTTGTAACAGCTCTAAAGGGTATTGCTGTCGGGTATGCAGGTAAAACGCTTTTTCAGGCTCTTATCGGTGGTAACGCCGAAATAGAGCAATATATCACATCGTTTAGTGTTATGCTCGGTGATGCTGAAAAAGCCAAAGCTATGATACAGGATTTAACCGACTTTTCGTCACGCACTCCGCTCACGTTTGAAAGTGTTGCAGGCACAGCTCAAACGCTTATGGGATATGGTATCGGTCAAGATGAGATGATTTCAACGCTTGAAAAGCTCGGCAACCTTGCACAGGGTGACGCTGAAAAGCTAAACAGTGTCGCCTTAGCGTATGCACAGATGACAGCTGCAGGCAAGGTTAATTTGCAGGACTTAAAACAGATGATAAACGCAGGTGTGCCAATCCTTAACGGATTAGCCGAATCTATGGGCAAGTCTGTCGGCGAGGTGCAGAGCTTAGTATCTGCCGGAAAGGTAGGTATTAACGATCTCAACAAAGCCATTAACGATATGACAACAGGCAGCGGACAGTTTGCCGGAATGCTCGAAGCCCAGTCGCAGACAATGACAGGTATGCTCTCAACGCTTAAAGACAAAGTAAATATATTTGCTCGTCAGACAGGCGAAGAAGCATTTAACAGCATAAAGGACGAGCTTGACGATGTACTTAAAATGATTGAGCAAGCCGAAAAAGACGGAACGCTCAAAGAAAAAGCCGCTGAAATAGGTGCAATGCTTAAAAATATTGCTGTAGATCTTTTTAATGTCGGAAAATTTTTGCTTGAACACAAAGAAGCCGTTATTTCTGTTGCAACTGCTTATATGACCTTTAAGGCGGCTATAAGCATCGGCAATATTATCTCTGCTCTTGTATCGTCAATTAACACGCTGAGAAATGCAACCGAACGAGCCGAAGTCGCACAAAAAGCATTAAACGGTACACAAGCTGCTAATCCTTATGTATTGCTTGCAGCGGCTTTAAGTGCTTTAGTTATAGGTCTTGTAAGCTATGCGGCTACAGCTGATACGACAAGCAAAAAAATTGCAGATATGAGCAAAAGAATGGAAGAGCTTAAGCAAAGGACAGCAGAAGCGGAAACAGCATTTGACGGTGAAGCCGGACGAATAAAAATTCTGCAAAATAAATATGACGATTTACGTCAAAAAGTAAATTTGACTGCAGAAGAAAAAAAGACGCTTAAAGGTGTTGCCGAAGAGCTTAACTCTGCAATGGGCGGTAACGTTAAGTATATTGATGATTTGACAGGAGCGTATAAGGATTTAAGCGGCGAAATTGATACATACATTGCAAAAATGCGTGAGGAAACTGTTCTCAGTGCTAAAAAAGACGAGTATGCAGAGGCGTTAAAGCAAATCGAAGAGTTACAGTCAAAATACAACAAGTATCTTGACCGTATCAATAACGGTGAACAGATAACTAATATTTTTGAGTATAAGGAAATGAC
>CAMFTQ010000182.1 GCA_945988865.1 uncultured Anaeromassilibacillus sp. | reverse complement strand
GATAGCGTAGCGTCTCGTGGGCTCGGAGATGTGTATAAGAGACAGCTTTTAACGTTTTCAAGGTTGCTGACCTTAAGACAGCAGAAAACCCATACGAAGTAACGTATGAATCTCTTGTCCCCGAAATTGACAGTTCAGTGCTTAAGGGTGACACGGCAGAAATGATTAAAAAACTTGACGAAGTAACAACCCTGCCGGCGACGGCAAAATCTGTTGGCACATTTACTTCATCAAGCACAGCTAAAACAAAGACTCTGAGCAACCTGGAACAAGGTGTTTACTATGTTAGAGCTGTCAATTACCCTGCCGGTGTTAAGTCAGTTACAAATTCGGCTTTTGCTTTACCTTATTATAACGAAACAAGTGGTTGGAATTACGAGATTCCTGCAATCAATTTAGCTGAAAAAGTTAATGATGATACACCAACAACACATAAATCAATTACAAACAGTACAAAAAGCAATGAAAATTTTACAGATGTATCATTAGGAGATACAGTCAATTTTAAAATCAAATCTACTACAGCAGGATCAAATCAGATGAAGCTCAAGGAATATGTTGTCAGCGACGATATGTCCGCAGGTTTAACGCTTGATAAAAACGGCTTTTCTGTTTCCCTCGAGGACCAGTACGGCAAACAGCTTGCAGTGCTGTCAAATAAAGATTATAAAGTAAATGTATTAAGCGAGGGAGAGGGCAAAAATACGGTGTTTAATGTATCATTAAGTGCTGATTATTTGCAGAACTCAGATTTTTATAACGCAGTTTATACTTCTGTTACATACCGTGCAACGCTTAACAAATATGCAGTTGTAGGATTTGACGGTAATCCTAACACAGAAACTTCGCTGAAATACACAAATAAAAATGACGTCAGCGCAGAAATCGACGGCAACACGGTTTATGTATATACATATGGTGTATATGTTGATAAATACAACGAATATGGTGAAAGGCTGAGTGGAGCAGAGTTTTCTTTATTTAAAACTCAGTCAGATGCAGAAGCAATGCAAAATGTAATTGCAACCGGAGTTTCTGATGACAACGGCAAAGTTGATTTTTATACCGCCGACGGTGAAGAGATTCGCCTGCAGAGCGGACAGTATTTTATCAAAGAGACAAAAGCTCCTGAGGGATATAACCTATATACACCTGTTATACCGATTAGCATAGATGTAAGCTATGGTGATACATTTGTTGACGGGACATATATCACCGGTGCGCCTGAGGGCGGTTATGCATCGATTGAGGTGAAGAATACTCAGGCTATGTTACCGCAAACCGGCGGAGCAGGAACAGTAATCTTTTATATCCTCGGGGGTATCTCCTTAATTGGCTCTGCAATTTTATTCGCAGTTCGCAGAAAGATTAAGCAATAACATACTTGTCCCTCGGAGGGACAGTTTATAGGGAGTGATTAGGGTATATGAAAAAAAGGGTCGTTTTAATAATCGGATTAGTCCTATTGTGTGTAGCTGTCCTGATTTTTATATATCCTACGGCTTCTAAGCTGGTAAACAGGATTAACGACGACAGCTTAGCACGCCAATATAACAACCAAATATCTGCTATTAGTACAGAAGAAAAAGAAAAATATCTGAGTGAGGCAAGAAAATATAATGAAAATCTGAACAATACAGTCGCAGATGTGTTTTCTGAAGATGCATTTAATGTTAATCCTTCTTATGAGGATATTTTATCTTTTGATAACGGACAGATAGGTGTTATAGAAATTCCAAAAATAAATGTTAAGCTGCCCATTTATCACGGCATATCTGATGATGTTTTAAAAATTGGTGCTGCCCATATAGCAAATACAGCATTTCCAGTGGGCGGAATAAACACGAATAGTGTTATTTCTGCCCACACAGCGTTTCCGGGAAAAGAGTTTTTCGATAAGCTTACCGAGCTTGAAGAAGGAGATACATTTTCTGTTACAGTTCTTGACAACAAGCTGACATACAAAGTCAGCGATATTTATGTTGTTGAACCAGGCGATGTATCAAAGCTCAAGATTGTACCCGGTAAAGATTTAGTTACATTAGTGACTTGTACACCATATGCGATTAACACTCACAGATTGCTTGTGAGGGGAGAGAGATACACAGAAATAAAGTCTGATGTTATAGACGACGAAAGCATTTCATCAACAAACATATGCTATTTAGTGCTTGTTGTTTATGCGCTGCTTTTTCTTACAGTAATTGTATTGATTTTTACTATCATAAGAAAAATGCACGGAAAGAAAGTCAGGGAGAGTTTAGATGACAAGAAAAATAAATCGTAAAATTATTGTTTTTTGTGCTTTAGCGATATCTTTATTGATTGCCGTATTTGTTGTTTTATATATTGCTGTATTAAATAAATCAAACTCTCAAGAACAGATAAATGAAACTATTGAGACAGCAGTAGAAAATACAGAAGCAAAAGATACAACAATTATGAGTACTGTACCTGCACCGCAAGATGTTTATCAAATAATTCGTGATGAGGGATTAATGATTGACAGCAATGGAAATGTAGTTGACGCTGATGGCGTTATCTATACTGTTGTAAACGGAGCAATAAAGATAATGCACAACGGGAACATATATACAATTTCTGTTTCAACAATTCGTGACTTTAATTCTTCGGCTGATACCGTTTCAGATAAGGACACAGCATCAAGCAAAAGCGATATTAACAACGATATAAACAGCAGCAATTCTTCATCAGGTAACGTGCCGCAGAAAAGAGAGCAGACTCAGTCTGCTGTCTCTTATACACATCTGACGCTGCCGACGAAGGCTTAG
>CAMFTQ010000181.1 GCA_945988865.1 uncultured Anaeromassilibacillus sp. | reverse complement strand
TTTAGCACAACAGTCGTTGAAAGGCAGGAAATAAATTGAAAAATACAGTCGTAACCTTTAAACAGGCAAAGGAAAACAAAGAAAAGCTCACAATGCTCACAGCATACGATTATTCCACAGCAAAGCTGATGGACGAAAGCGGAATAAACGGCATCTTAGTCGGAGATTCGCTCGGTAACGTGATATTAGGGTATGAGGACACGTTGTCTGTTACAATGGAAGATATGATTCACCACGGCGCAGCCGTTGCAAGAGGCGTAAAAAATGCGCTTGTTGTCGTTGATATGCCGTTTATGTCGTACCAGACGTCAGTGTATGACGCTCTGTGCAACGCAGGCAGACTTGTTAAGGAAGCAAAAGCAGGCGCTGTAAAATTAGAGGGCGGAGAAAAGGTCTGCCCTCAGATAAAAGCAATAGTAGATGCAGATATTCCCGTTATGGCGCACTTAGGCTTAACACCGCAGTCTGTAAACGTATTCGGAGGCTATAAGGTTCAGGGCAAAAGCATCGAAGCGGCGCAAAAGCTGATAGATGATGCAAAGGCGGTTGAACAGGCGGGCGCATTTGCACTTGTGCTTGAATGTGTTCCGTCAGCGCTTGCAAAAATCATCACAGAAAGCATTTCTATCCCGACTATCGGAATAGGAGCCGGCAGCTGCTGTGACGGACAGATACTTGTATATCAGGATATGCTCGGAATGTACTCTGACTTTACGCCGAAGTTTGTCAAAAAATTTGCAAATGCCGGACAGGTTATGTGTTCTGCATTTTTAGATTATATTGATGCGGTAAAAAGCGGAGAGTTCCCCTCAAAGGAGCATAGCTTTGATATTTCAGATGATGTTTTAAGTGCAATTTACGGAGGTATGAAAAAATGAAAATAGTCAGAACAGTTATTGAAGTAAGAGAACAGGTCAAAAAGTGGAGAGAGCAGGGACTTTCAGTCGGATTTGTACCGACAATGGGTTATCTTCACGAGGGACACAAGAGCCTTATCTTAAAATCCGTAGAGCAAAACGACAGAACGGTTGTGAGCATTTTTGTAAACCCCACGCAATTCGGCGAAAATGAGGATCTTTCAACATATCCCAGAGATTTAGATTCAGACGCAGCTCTTTGCACAGATGCAAAGGCAGACCTTATTTTTCACCCCGAACCTGAGCAGATGTATCCGCAGGGCTTTTGCACAGGCGTTAATATGAGTGTTCTGACGCAGGAGCTTTGCGGAAAGAGCAGACCCGTTCACTTTGGCGGAGTATGCACAGTAGTTTCAAAGCTTTTTAACATCGTAAAGCCTGACAGAGCATATTTTGGTGAAAAGGACGCACAACAGCTTGCAATTATCAGACGAATGGTCGAGGATCTGAATTTTGATATAGAGATAGTCGGCTGTCCTATCGTCAGAGAAAGTGACGGACTTGCAAAAAGCTCACGAAATACATACCTGAATACAGAAGAACGCAAGGCGGCTGTAATTCTGAGCAAAAGTATAGCCTTAGGCAAAGAGCTGGTACAAAACGGCGAGCGTGACGCACAAACAATTATAAAGGCTATGACTGAAAAAATCAGCAGTGAACCGCTTGCAAGAATTGATTATGTAGAGGTTGTTGACGCACTGACAATGCAAAAAGTACAAAAAATCGAAAAGAGCGTTTTAGTGGCTATAGCAGTCTTTATCGGCAAAACAAGACTTATAGACAACTTTTCTTTTAATATCTGATTGGGAGGTGTCGCTATGACGATTACTGCTTTAAAGGGTAAAATCCACAGAGCAACCGTAATTCAGGCGGAGCTTGACTATGTTGGCAGTATAACAATAGACGAAGCGTTAATGGAAGCGGCAGGTATTATTGAATACGAAAGGGTGCAGGTAGTCGATATAAACAACGGCAACCGCCTTGAAACGTATGTAATAAGCGGAGAACGTGACAGCGGTATGATTTGCTTAAACGGCGCAGCGGCAAAGCTTGTTGACAAGGGCGACAAGGTGATTATTATGTGCTATGCGCAAATGACAGAGCAGGAGCTTAAGGACAATCCGCCAAGAGTAGTATTTGTAGATGATAACAATAAAATCACAAAAACAACACGCTATGAAAAGCACGGCTTGTTGAGTGATATGTAAAAGAGGAATTGATATGGCTGTTGATAAATGCAGTCTTTGCGCCAATATGGTGTATGACGATGAAAGCGGATGCTATGTATGTGACGTAAGCCTTGACGAGGACGAGATGTATAAGTTTGTCACAGGAACGTTCGGCGACTGTCCGTATTACCAAAACGGCGATGAATACGCAGTAGTAAGAAAGCAAAATTAAATTGAAAAGGGGAGAGAGGTATGCAGAATAATTCTGAATACGAAAAATCAATACAACAGCTTCTGACAGATTATTCAAAAACAGACGCATACCCCTTTCATATGCCGGGGCATAAAAGAAACAAATGCTTTTTTGAAAAGGTAAATTATCCGTTTTCTGTTGATATAACAGAAATCACAGGCTTTGACGATTTGCACAACCCAAGCGGAATACTAAAAAGCTCAATGCAGAAAGCGTCAGAGCTTTTCGGGAGTAAGCACAGCTTTTACCTTGTAAACGGCAGTACGTGCGGAATTTTATCATCTGTTTTCAGCCTGACAAATTACGGCGATACGGTGATAGTTGCCAGGAACTGCCATAAATCTGTCTTTAACGCAATAGAGCTTAGGGGATTAAAGCCTGTTTTTTTAATGCCCGAATTTGACAGCGAATTTGAGATAGCCGGTTCAATAAATCCGCAGAGCGTAGAAAACGCAC
>CAMFTQ010000180.1 GCA_945988865.1 uncultured Anaeromassilibacillus sp. | reverse complement strand
AACCTACCACAAAGGCTGTGCAGAGTTATGCAGGGTTTGCACCGCCTGCTGTTGACAAGTATCACCGCATAATTTATAATTATCCTATAAAACCGACAGGGGGAATTTATCTTGAATATCTGGCACGACATTTCACCAAAGAGAATTACAAACGAAAAATTTTACGCTGTTATTGAGATTTCAAAGGGCGGCAAAAACAAGTATGAGCTTGACAAGGAAACAGGTCTTTTAAAGCTCGACAGGGTATTGTTTACCTCAACACACTATCCTGCAAATTACGGCTTTATCCCCAGAACCTACGCAGATGACGGCGATCCGCTTGATGTGCTTGTGCTGTGCAGTGAAACTATTCAGCCGATGACGCTCGTTGAGTGCAAGCCTATAGGCGTTCTCAATATGATTGACAACGACAGCTGTGATGAAAAGATTATTGCCGTTCCAGTTAATGACCCGAACTACAACTGCTACAGCGACATTAAGGAGCTTCCTAAGCACTATTTTCAAGAAATTCAGCATTTCTTTCAGGTTTATAAGTCGCTTGAGTCTGACAAAACAACAACTGTAACAGAAATAAGCGGAGCTAAAAAGGCAAAAGAAATTATAAAGAAAGCCATTGACAGCTACATAAGAGATTTTCAGCTTGCTTAAGCTATTGCCGGTCAAAGCTAAGGCAGACAACATTGTGCATTTTTATAAGAGATTAAAAGCTTCCCGCAACAGCACGAAAAGAGTGCCGGTGCGGGAAGCTTTTTTACAGTATTATTTTGCCATTTTTAGCTGTTGATTGTGCAAATTTGTCTTAAACTAATACCTAATGAAAATCAGACAATTCTTGTACTCTGATTTTTGCAGTACTTCGCTATAGTCTGTGGATGATTATCCTCGCAAATATAAGTCTGCATTCTATCAGTAATTGGTATTAAAAAAGTCCTGCTGTTATTCTTTGAATCTGTGTTGAATCCTTGATTGTTATCTTGCCGTCGCTGTCAACATCTGCAAGTGTAATCTGTCTGTCGGTGAAGCTGATGATTGACGCAAGGTGTTTCTGAATTTCTGTTGCGTCAAGAACATTCACCTTGCTGTCAAGATTTACGTCACCCGATTTGTAATCATTGAGCCTTAGAATAAAGCTGTAACCGTCAAATATGATTGTAACGTCCAAATCCTCAGTCGGTGTAATCGTTGCATTATAGTTGTCATTGTCGCAGCTTAAATAGTCACTCGTTGTTTCATCGCTTAAATCTGCTGTATAGTAATTTTGTGCATAACCGTCAAAGATTTTAAAGCTGTATTCTGTGTCCTTTAAAAGAGTTACGTCTATTGTATAATTACCGTCAGCCGACTTTTTAAGCTCATAATCCTTTGCGCCCCAGCCACCAAAGCCGATGCCTGTTAAGTAATAGCTACCAACAGGTTCGTATGGAGTGTCGTTAATCATCTTTGTCATCCATTTTTCACGGCCTAAAGTCCAGTCGTACATATAATCTATCTGTCCTTTAAGGTCGCTTGTATAGCTGCCGCCGAGGCTCTCGTAATACGGGAACCACTGGAATTTCCACATATAGTAGTTCAGGTCGGACGCTTTCGGTGAAATGCTTCTGTACTCGTCAACGCTTTTAAGCCTTGTTCCGCTTGCTTTTGCATCACCCTTAAGCACCGAAATTGCAGGGATAAAGTCTTCATTCCACAGCCTTTTTACAACCTCGTCAAAGGTTTCGCCGTTTGCTGTTACACCCTCAACCTTGAAAGCCTGACCGAGTATATTTGTCATTTTTGTTCTATCATACTGCGCCGTTTTGATTGCCCAGCCCTCGGTGTAGGCTGTGTTTGTTGCATTCTTTCTTGTGCAGTTTACGTTGCCCAGTCCGCTGTCGCAGTCCCATATAGGATCGGCAATAAATCTGCCTTTTTCTGCTACGTATGTAAAGAAACAGCTTGTCATACCGCCGTCACAGTTCTTTGAAAATTCCTGCAAAAGGTACGCTCTTGCAAAGGAGTCAACGTCACAGATCGCTTCAAGGTCTGACATACTGCCCGAATACAGTGCGTCCTCAAGCTGCTGGTATTTGCTTTTTATGAAGTTATATTGAGCGTTGAGCGTTTCGTCAACACCGTCATACCCCTCAAGATCGGGTGACTTGCAGACTACATAAATTCCTCTGTCGCTCCTAAAATATACGTCGCTTGCGTAGTTCCAGATGTCAACCTCAATAAGGAAATTGAAGTTTTCTGTCAGCTCGTCCGTTTCGTCCTTCAGAGAAACGAGCGAATTTTTGCCAAGCTCTACCTTTTGCGTAATCTGATATGCGCCCTTGTAAGAGCCGTTGATGTATAAATCAACGCTTCGTGAGTCGGATGAATAAAGAGAGCCTACCTCATCTGCAAAATCGTACATAATTCTGTTACGCAGAAGCGTTCCGTCCTTTGCGTTTGCAAGAAGACAGAACTTCTTGCCCGATATACCGCCGATGCTTGTTTTTTCGTTAAAATTGATGTTAAACGGCTTTTTGTTTGAGTCTCTCCACGTGGAGTTGCCCCTGCCCTTAATCTTTTTCAGCGTTGTTTCGTTAATACCGCTGTCATCAATAATTGTGCATTGTGAACCGCTTACGGCATTTTCCTTATCGGCCGTTAAAAACGAGTAAAAGTCGGTATTAACTGTGTTTGAGTTACTGTCGGTGTAGGACCCCCTTGTATCGTTTATGAACAGTGATACCTCGCTGTCCGATTTGTAAAACTCTACGTAGTGTGAAATTTCTGTATTTTCAACTAAGGCTGTTGTTTTTTCACCGACGG
>CAMFTQ010000179.1 GCA_945988865.1 uncultured Anaeromassilibacillus sp. | reverse complement strand
GTTTAGCTTCCGGCTGCACAGGCGTAAAGCGTACAACAGGTCAGCACCCCGGCGGTATGGTAGTAGTGCCGAGAGGTATGGAGGTTTACGATTTCTGCCCCGTTCAGCACCCTGCAAACGATGTGAATTCAGACAATATCACAACCCACTTCGACTTCCATTCAATCCACGATACAATCTGCAAGCTTGACGAGCTTGGACACGATGTGCCGACTATCTATCATTATCTTGAGGAGTTTACGGGAATCCCAGTAATGAAGGTTTCAATGAGCGATCCCGATGTAATGTCGCTGTTCACCTCAACCGAAGCATTAGGAGTAACACCGGAGGACATAGACGTTCAGACAGGTACACTTTCACTTCCGGAGCTTGGTACGAGCTTTGTACGTCAGATGCTTGTCGAAGCAAAGCCAAAGACGTTTACCGACCTTTTGCAGATTTCGGGACTTTCTCACGGCACAGACGTTTGGATAGGAAACGCCGCCGACCTCATTCACGATGGAGTTTGCACAATTTCAGAGGTTATCGGTACACGTGACTCTATTATGACGTACCTTATGCACAAGGGACTTGACCCGAGTATGGCATTTAAAATAATGGAAATCGTGCGTAAGGGCAACGCAACAAAGCTGCTCACAGAGGAGCATATAAATGCTATGAAGGAGCATAACGTTCCGCAGTGGTATATTGATTCCTGTATGAAAATCAAGTATATGTTCCCGAAGGCACACGCAGCGGCATATATGATAGCGGCTTTAAGATTAGGCTGGTACAAGGTGCATAAGCCTGTAGAATATTATGCGGCTTACTTTACTGTGCGAAGCGATGATTTTGACGGTGAAACCGTTATGAAAGGTCACGAAGCCGTTAAGAATAAAATGAAATACATAAAGCAAAAGGGACACGAAGCGTCTGCAAAGGAAAACGCAGAGCTTCAGACGCTTCTTATAATAAATGAAATGATGGCAAGAAAAATAGAGGTTCTGCCTATTGACGTTTATAAATCAGAGGCATCAAAATTTATAGTAGAAAATGATAAAATCAGACTGCCTTTTAGCTGTCTGCCCGGAGTAGGAGGAAGTGCTGCCGAAAGCCTTGCGCAGGCAGGCAAAACGCACACCTACCTGTCGGTAGAGGATATGCAGATTAAAACAAAAGCGTCAAAATCCGTAATAGAAACACTCAAAAACGCAGGAGTTTTATCCTCTCTGCCCGACACAACACAGGTTTCTCTTTTTGATATGTAATACATTTTGCAATTCTTAGTATAAAAAACTAACGAAATCCGAGGTGGAGAATATGGAAAAAAGAACTATAAAAAGCATTTTGCTCTGCATTACATATGCGCTTGTAATGTTGTTTGTACTGCTCAATTTTTCATCGGTATGGGGCATACTTTCTAATTTTGTTGCTATAATTATGCCCTTTGTCTATGGCTTTGCTATTGCATATATACTCAAGTTTTTGTATGAATTTTTTAGACAAAAGGCATTTGCAAAAATGGGTACAAAACGCAAAATATTCAAAAGCCTTAAAACACCGCTTTCGCTTATCTGCACATATATTATAGCGTTCGGCATAGTTGCATTTCTTATCGGCTCTCTAATCCCTCAGATAATAGACAGTATAAAGAATATCACAGACAATATGGGCAGCTACGTACAGAGCTTTCAAAAGGCAGAAAACGATGTGATAACGTGGATTAACTCTACCTTTGGTTTAGAGCTAAAATCAGAAACACTTATCGACACACTTCTTTTGCATATTCTCGATTTCGTTAATAAAAACGATTTTGCTTCAATGCTTCAGTCGTTTATGAATTCCGCATTCCCTGTAGTAATAAACGCTACAAAAACTGCAACGGTAGAAATATACAACTGGATTATTGCAATAATCGTTTCTGTTTACTATCTTGCAAGCAAGGATAAGCTCTGCTCACAGGTAAGCCGTCTTGCAAAAGCCTACATTCCGAAAAAGCACGTTGAAAAAACCTTCTATATCGCACGTCTTTCAAATGATATGTGCGGAAGATTCCTTGTGGGCAAAATCATAGACTCAACTATTATCGGCTTGCTTTGCTTTATCTGTATGTCGATTTTCCACTTTGACTATGCGCTTCTTATCAGCGTAATTGTCGGAGTTACAAACATTATTCCGTTTTTCGGACCGTTTATCGGAGCAATCCCAAGCGCAATACTTCTGCTTCTTGTAGATCCTGTTCAGTGCTTTTGGTTTGTGGTTTTTATTCTTGTATTACAGCAGATTGACGGCAATATAATAGGTCCCAGAGTATTAGGCGAATCTGTTGGTGTATCAGGCTTCTGGATTATGGCAAGCGTTATTATCGGAGGAGGACTTTTCGGTGTTGCCGGCATGGTTTTAGGAGTGCCTGTATTTGCCGTTATTTACACCTTAATTGGTAAGAGTGTGAATAAACGATTAAAGGTTTCTGTACCGAAATTAACAGCCGATAAAATAAACACAGAAAAAAGTGACGATACTGACGTGTCAGAGCAGGCAAAAGCAGAAGAAAAGAAATAAATGGTTGACATAAACGCTTTACTGTGATAACATAGTAAAGCGAAATTACAAAAAGCGAAAGGTTGAAGCAAGCTTTATGAATAAATATCTGAAAATTACACCCGAAGGCTCAAAGGATTTTATATTTGAGGAATGTACCGCCTACACAGACGTATGCGCAAAAATCCAGAAGGTATTTGAGGATAAGGGTTTTTTACTGGCAATTACTCCTGCTCTTGAATTTTTTGACCTCTTTTCAATGGAAAAAAGCGGTATTTCTCAGGAGTCGATGTT
>CAMFTQ010000178.1 GCA_945988865.1 uncultured Anaeromassilibacillus sp. | reverse complement strand
AGGTTATCACATACCACACACCGCTTGCGTTTATCGGTACAGTGCTTGTTATGTCGCTTATCCTTGATAAGGACCCGCTTTACCAGCTTTTGTCGGGCGGACTTATCATCGGCGCATTCTTTATGGCAACCGACTACGCAACAACTCCCTGCACAAAGTGGGGCAAGGTGATTTTCGGTGTAGGCTGTGGACTTGTAACTGTGCTTATCAGATTCTGGGGAGCGTCACCTGAGGGCGTTTCGTACTCCATTCTGCTGATGAATATTTTCACACCGTACATATCAAACCTGACACGTCAGAAACCGCTTACAGGAGGTGCTAAAATATGAAAAACACCTTCAAGGATATTATAAAGCCGGTGCTTGTGCTTGCAGGTATCTGCCTTGTGATAACTGCACTGCTTGCGTACATCAACTCGGTTACAGCGCCAGTTATAGCAAAGGCAGAACAAGAAAAGGCGCAAAAGGCTATGGCTGAGGTTCTGCCCGAGGGCGACAGCTTTACTCTGACAGAGCTTAAAAACGCACCCGAAAGGGTAGAAGAAATCTACAAAGCCGACAACGGCAAGGGCTATGTGTTTATGCTCACAACTAAGGGCTACGGCGGAGAAATGAAGCTCATCTGCGGAGTAAATGCAGACGGTGCTATACAGGCGACAAAAACGCTTTCTCACGCAGAAACAAGCGGTTTAGGCTCAAAAACTGCAGAAGACCCGTACAAATCACAGTACAACGGCAAAACAGCCGACACATTAAACGAGGTTGACGCAATAACAGGCGCAACCATTTCATCAAAGGCATACAAAAGCGCAATAGAGGACGCACTCAAAGCGTTCGATATGATAAAGGGGGCAGAAAAATGAACCAAAAGCAAAACTTCCTTAAAGGAATTTTAAAAGAAAACCCTGTTCTCGTACTCGTGCTTGGAACCTGTCCTACGCTTGCGGTATCAACAAGCGTTATGAGTGCGCTCGGTATGGGTGCGGCGGCTTCAATCGTGCTTTTATGCTCCAATATCGTAATTTCGGCACTTAGAAACGTTATCCCCGACAAGGTAAGAATACCCTGCTACATAGTGCTTATTGCAGGCTTTGTTACAATGGTGCAGATGCTTGTAAAGGCATTCGCTCCCTCACTTGACGAAGCGCTGGGAATATACCTTCCGCTTATCGTTGTAAACTGCATAATCTTAGGACGTGCAGAGATGTTTGCAAATAAAAACAATATCCTGTCATCGGCGATTGATGCAATCGGAATGGGCATAGGCTTTACGCTTGCGCTTGTGCTTATGGCGACATTCAGAGAGGTACTCGGCAACGGCACGTGGCTCGGAATCAAGATACCTGTGCTTTCCGATAACCCGATAGCAATTATGACAATGGCGCCGGGCGGTTTCCTTGTGTTCGGCATACTTATGGCTGTTGTCGCAAAGCTGACAGGCGGCAAAAGCTCTAAAAAGAGCTTCGGCTGTGCAGGCTGTCCGTCTGCTAAGGTATGCGGAAAAACCGATTGTGAGCAAAAGGAGGAAGCAAAATGACAAAGCTTATAATTATTATGCTGTCAGCCGTATTTGTAAACAACTACGTGCTGTCACGCTTCCTTGGAATTTGTCCTTTCCTCGGAGTATCAAAAAAGCTCAATCAGGCTGTGGGAATGAGCGTTGCGGTAATTTTTGTAATGCTCCTTGCAACAGCCGCCACTTACCCTGTGCAGATGTATCTGCTCAATCCTAACAACTTAGGCTATTTGCAGACAATCGTGTTTATTCTTGTAATTGCAACGCTTGTTCAGCTTGTAGAAATTGTTTTAAAAAGATATATTCCGTCACTTCACAAGTCCTTGGGAGTATATCTTCCGCTTATCACAACAAACTGCGCCGTACTCGGTGTGACAATCCTCAACATAACAGAGGGGTACACATTTGCAGAGGCTATGGTAAACTCGCTCGGCAGCGGACTGGGATTTTTCCTTGCTATGGTAATGTTCTCGGGAGTACGCTCAAGGCTTGAGGGCGCAGACATACCAAAGGCGTTTCAGGGCTTGCCGATAACGCTTGTAGCAGCGTCAATAACCTCGCTGTCCTTCCTCGGATTTTCGGGCGTTGTTGAGAACCTGTTTGCGTAACGGAGGTAGATAATATGGAACTTATTATGACTGCTGTAATCCCCGTTGTGATTATAGGAATTATCTGCGCTGCTGTGCTTGTTACTGCCTCAAAGCTTATGGCTGTCAAGGAGAATGAAAAAATCCCCGTAATAAGAGAGTGCTTGCCCGGTGCTAACTGCGGAGCGTGTGGCTTTGCCGGCTGTGACGGCTACGCAAAGGCGCTTGCCGAAAATGAGGGAACAGCTACAAACCTGTGTGTTCCGGGCGGCGACACCGTTTCAAAGAGGATAAGCGAAATCCTCGGTGTTGAGTATCAGGACGTTGTCGAAAAGGTTGCAACTATCCACTGTGGCGGCGACTGTACCTTTACGCAGGATAGGGTAGAGTACAACGGCATAAACAGCTGTGCGGCTGCAAAGCTCATATTCGGCTCAAAGGGCGAATGTCCCTACGGCTGTATGGGACTTGGCGACTGCGCAAGCGTCTGTCCGAAAAACGCAATCTGCATAAAAAACGGCATAGCGCACGTTGACACAAGAGAATGTATAGGCTGTGGACTTTGTGCAAAAACCTGTCCTAACCACCTTATCACGCTTATGGACGATGTTGAGAGAGTAGTGGTAACGTGCAGTAACAAGGACAAGGGCGCAATAACTCGCAAGGCTTGCAAAAACGGCTGTATCGGCTGCAAAAAGTGCGAAAAGGTCTGCCC
>CAMFTQ010000177.1 GCA_945988865.1 uncultured Anaeromassilibacillus sp. | reverse complement strand
GCTCTCTTTATGTTCTCAACGATTACAGAGCCTTCAAGACCTGCGTTTGCGGCAATCTGACGAAGCGGTGCTTCAAGTGCTTTTAAAACTATCTGCATACCTGTTTTTTCGTCACTGTCTGTTGCAGTTTCGATAAGCTTCTCAACAGCCGGAATTGCGTTGATTGGTGCGATACCGCCGCCTGCTACGATACCCTCTTCAACAGCGGCCTTTGTAGCAGCTAAAGCGTCCTCTATTCTGAGCTTCTTTTCTTTCATTTCGATTTCGGTAGCAGCGCCTACTTTGATTACTGCAACACCGCCGGCAAGCTTTGCAAGACGCTCCTGAAGCTTTTCACGGTCAAAGTCAGATGTTGTTGTTTCAATCTGAGCTCTGATCTGATTAACACGAGCCTTGATTTCGTCAGAATCGCCTGCGCCGTCAACAATGATTGTGTTTTCCTTGTCAACCTTAACCTGTCTTGCACGTCCGAGCTGATCTACTGTTGTATCTTTAAGCTCAAGACCTAAGTCTGCTGTGATAACTGTACCGCCTGTGAGTGTTGCGATGTCCTGAAGCATCTCTTTTCTTCTGTCGCCAAAGCCCGGAGCCTTGACTGCAACACAAGTAAATGTTCCTCTGAGCTTATTAAGAACGAGAGTTGTAAGAGCCTCGCCCTCAACGTCCTCTGCGATGATGAGGAGCTTTTTGCCACCCTGTACGATCTGCTCAAGAAGCGGAAGAATTTCTTGAATATTTGAAATTTTCTTGTCTGTGATAAGAATGTATGGATCGTCAAGCTCGGCTACCATTTTGTCTGTATCTGTTACCATATAAGGTGCGATGTAGCCACGGTCAAACATCATACCCTCTACAACCTCGCTGTAGGTTTCTGCTGTTTTTGACTCCTCTACAGTGATAACGCCGTCTGTTGATACCTTTTCCATAGCCTCTGCAATAAGGTTGCCGATGAACTCATCAGCTGAAGAAACTGTTGCTACTCTTGCAACGTCCTGTGTACCCTTTACAGCCTGACTGTTTTTTACGATTTCTGCAACTGCTGCGTCCACTGCCTTTTGAATACCCTTTTTGAGTACCATCGGGTTTGCGCCGGCTGTTACGTTTTTCATACCCTCACGGATAAGAGATTGTGCAAGCAAAGTAGCTGTTGTTGTTCCGTCGCCTGCAACGTCGTTTGTCTTGATTGAAACTTCCTTTACAAGCTGTGCGCCCATATTTTCAAAAGCGTCGTCAAGCTCAATTTCCTTTGCGATTGTTACACCGTCATTTGTGATAAGCGGTGCGCCGAATTTTTTGTCGATTACTACGTTTCTGCCCTTAGGACCGAGTGTGATTTTAACTGTGTCTGCAAGCTGGTCGATACCGCTCATAAGAGCCTTTCTTGCGTCCTCACCGTATGCGATTTGCTTAGCCATAATAAATATACCTCCTATTATTCTACAACTGCAAGAATGTCACCCTGACGGACGATTGTGTATTCTTCTCCGTCAAGCTTAACCTCTGTACCTGCGTATTTGCCTGTGATTACCTTGTCGCCGATGTTTACAAACATCTCTACCTCTTTACCGTCTACCATTCCGCCGGGGCCTACTGCTACGATTGTGGCGAACTGCGGTTTTTCCTGAGAAGCTGAGGTAAGAACAATGCCGCTGGCTGTTGTCTGCTCTGCTTCTTCAAACTTAACTACAACTCTGTCAAGTAATGGTTTAATTTTCATATTTATGTCCTCCTAAAGCTTAATACTTTTAATTAGCACTCTATATCCCCGAGTGCTAATTATATTTTATACCAATTTTTAGAAATGTCAATAGTATTGTTGAATTTTCTTCGGTGAAGTTTTTGTGAAATAATGAACAAACGGAAAGTTTTATACAGATATTACTACAAACGTATCATTTTTTGCAGAACACTTTCTGAAAAATCAACCGATAAAAGCTTTGCTGTTTCGGAATTTACAAACAAATTACACTCCGAAATATAAAGCACAGGTATAGACTTAATATCTGCGTTGTTATAAAGTATGCTGACAGCCGTAGCCGCCGAGTTTTTGCCCAAGGAGCTGTAATCGATGCCGTAGGTTGCAAGACAACCATTTTTGACCATATCTTCATCGCCTGCAATAATCGGGATTTTATTTTCGTTTGCGATTTCTATTATATCGGACAGCGAGCCTTTAACCGCTCTGTCTGACGGAAGATAGAACACATCAACGCTTTTCGCCATTTTTTCTGCCGCTTCTGTTATTTCGTCCTCATTCTTAAAGGCAAAATCCTTGAAGGTAAGACCGATTTTTTCTGCCTCTTTCTTTGCAAGATTTACCTGTAAAAGTGAGTTGACATCAGCTTCGCCGTAAAGTACACCGACAGTTTTTGCATCAGGGAAAAGCTCGGAAATTAAATCCATCTGTTCAAAGCAAGGAGTATAGTTTGATACCCCTGTTACGTTTGTGTTCGGCTTTTCGTTGGACTCGACAAGACCAGCCTCCTCGGGATCTGTAACGGCAGAAAAGACAATCGGAATATCCTTTGTTGTTTCATACGCTGCCACTGCGCTCTGCTCTCCTATTGCGTAGATAAGGTCAAATTTATTATTGACAAACGTTTTTGCTATTGACAGGCAGTTTTCTTCGCTTGAGTCGGCACTTTCTGTAGTTATTACGATGTTTTTCTTGTTTTCTAAGCCTGTTGCTTCAAGCTCTTTTATAAAGCCTGAACACGCTTCGTTACAAATTGTTGTATCGTTGTATTTAATTATTCCGATTTTGTATTTCGGAAACTTTTCATAGGTTGGATTAGTACTCGTTGTATTACTGTTGTGATTATC
>CAMFTQ010000176.1 GCA_945988865.1 uncultured Anaeromassilibacillus sp. | reverse complement strand
CACCTAAGCCTTCGTCGGCAGCGTCAGATGTGTATAAGAGACAGGTGTAGTATAATTAAGAAAAATATAAATTTGAAAGGACGAATAAAAATGAACAGATTTGTATTAAACGAAACCTCTTACCACGGCAGCGGTGCAATTAACGCTATTCCCGATGAGCTTAAAAGCAGAGAGCTTAACAAGGTACTTGTAGCTTCTGACCCCGATCTGATTAAGTTCGGCGTTACAAAAAAAGTAACCGATATTCTTGACGGTGCGTCTGTTGACTACAAGGTGTTTTCGGACATCAAGCCTAACCCGACTATCGAGAATGTTCAGGCAGGCGTTGCAGCCTACAAGGAATACGGTGCAGACGGAATTATCGCTATTGGCGGCGGATCGTCAATGGACACTGCAAAGGCTATCGGAATTATCATAAACAACCCCGATTTTGCCGATGTTCGCTCGCTTGAGGGTGTTGCTCCCACAAAGTGCAAGAGCGTTCCGATTATCGCTGTTCCTACAACAGCAGGCACAGCCGCTGAGGTAACTATAAACTACGTTATCACAGACGCAGAAAAGAACCGCAAGATGGTTTGCGTTGACGTTCACGATATACCTGTTGTTGCAGTTGTTGACCCCGATATGATGTCAACAATGCCAAAGGGACTGACAGCCGCTACAGGTATGGACGCACTCACACACGCTATTGAGGGCTACATCACAAAGGGTGCCTGGGAGCTTTCTGATATGTTCCACCTGAAGGCTATCGAGGTTATCTCACGCTCTCTAAGAGCTGCCGTTGACAACACAAAGGACGGCAGAGAGGGTATGGCGCTCGGTCAGTACATAGCAGGAATGGGATTTTCTAACGTTGGTCTTGGCATAGTTCACTCTATGGCTCATCCGCTTGGCGCACTTTATGACACACCGCACGGCGTAGCTAACGCAATTATTCTGCCGACAGTTATGGAGTACAACGCACCTGCAACAGGAGATAAGTACAAATATATTGCAAAGGCTATGGGAGTTGACGGCGTTGACGAAATGACTGTTGAGCAGTACAGAGCAGCCGCCATTGACGCTGTTAAAAAGCTGTCGGAGGACGTAGGTATTCCGTCAGACCTGAAAGAAATCGTAAAGCCGGAGGATATTCCGTTCCTTGCACAGTCGGCATATGATGACGCTTGCCGTCCGGGTAACCCAAGAGATACAAGCGTTGAGGAAATCACAGAGCTTTACAAAAGCCTTATGTAATTTTCATTAAAAATACTTTTAGCTTAAAAAAATCCGCCGAGCTTAATCGGCGGATTTTTATGTTGCTCTATTTCAAATGTTGAGCTATTCTTTTATTTTGTGAATCAGTAAGGCTTCCACTGTGTACGGGGCGATTTTCCTAAACGCCGTGAACCTACGCATAAACCCGCCTTTTGAAAAGAACCGGCAAAAAAGAAGTATCACCGTTTTTGTGATACTTCCTTGATACAACCGTCTGATATGCTTATATAATACTAACACCTATTTAAATCCCAATCGGGAATGTATTTTTCATCTGCCGACTCAAGCTCCTGTGCAAAGCCGTCAAGTCCGAGCGTTGACAGGTGATTAAACACCTTGTCGTATTCACGCCTTGTGATTTTTCTGTTTAGCTTTTCTATATGTACCGCTTCGCCGTGCGGAATATACTGCCCCATAAGGCTTACAAGTATTTTATCACCGAAGTGTTCATTTAATATATCAAGCACACCTATGCTGTTTTTTGTATGGTTTGGTAAAATCAGATGTCTGACTATTACTCCGCTTTTGATTATTCCGTCATTGTCAAAATCGAGATTTTTTGTTTGTCGTATCATTTCTGTCACAGCGCTGATTGCAACATCGGTGTAGTTTTCGGCTTTTGAATAAATCATTGCAAGCGTATTGTCGCTGTACTTGAAATCAGGCAGATAAACGTCTATATAGCCGTCAAGGATTCTGAGAATTTCTTTGCTCTGGTATCCGCTGCAATTATATATTACAGGCACTGACGGCTTGTAAATGTCAAGGCTTTTTGCTATTGCCGGTGCGAACTGGTCAGCGCTGACAAGGTTAATGTTATGCACTCCCCTTTGCTCAAGCTCCTTGTAGTAATCTGCAAGCTGCTGTTCCGTTACGGCTTTACCCTTATTCAATGCAGAAATCTCGAAGTTTTGACAGAACACGCATTTCAACGTGCAGCCGCTGAAAAACACAGCACCGCTGCCCTTAGTACCGCTTATGCAGGGTTCTTCCCAATAATGCGGAGAAACTCTTGCAACTATAGGCATTGTGCCTGCTTTGCAGATACCAAAGCCTCCTTCTTCGCTTCTTTGTGCGTTACACCGTTGAGGACAAAGACTGCATTTCATTTGCCGACCTCCTTGTAGCTTTGCTCTTAGTATATCACAAAAACGCAGTATGTCCAGCTATTATTATCCTTTTTTGCCTGACTGCCCAAAATCGGACAGTTTACAAATAAATGATATTGATCTAAAAGCTCTCATCATTTTGCAAAAAGCTTTCTATAACCTCATCAAGATGAATTTCGCAAAGCTCTTCGCTGTTGCAAAGGCTTATTAAATTCGATAGCTTTTCTTTATCTAAACAAATATCGTCAATTTCTCTGATTATTTTGTTATCTGATTTTACGGCAATTCCATAGGTGATGACTTTTTTATCAAGAAAATCAATTTTAGTTTGTTTTAAAAAGTATCGAACCATAAGATATCCCCCAAATGAAATAATGTCAGAATAATTAAAATTATTGTTATATATTTGTTGCTTTTTGTTGGAAAAATTACAACTATGTGAAGAATGATAACATATTGCAACTCGTATCACTGTCTCTTATACACATCTCCGAGCCC
>CAMFTQ010000175.1 GCA_945988865.1 uncultured Anaeromassilibacillus sp. | reverse complement strand
CTTGTCTGTATTTTTTTCGGTGCGGGAATTTCTGTTCCTATATCCATACCAAGGCTCTGCAAAAGCTCTTGTGCCGCATTGTAACCCATTTTCTTTTGTCTGTTGTTCATAGCGGCAACCTCAATGATAATTGCAAGGTTACGTCCCGGCTTTACAGGTATTGTCATAACAGGCACTTCTATGCCTAAAATCTCCATAACCTCGCTTTCTATGCCCATTCTGTCATAGATTTTTGTGCTGTCCCAAAGCTCAAGGTTTATTACAAGGTCTATGTTTTCTGTAAGCTTTACAGCGCCCATACCAAATATTCGCCTTGCGTTTATGATGCCTATACCTCTAAGCTCGATAAAGTGGCGGATATTTGCAGGAGATGAGCCGACAAGGCTTTTTCTTGAAACTCGTCTGATTTCTACTGCGTCGTCAGCAATAAGGCGGTGACCTCTTTTTATTAGCTCTACGGCTGTTTCACTTTTACCTACACCGCTGTCGCCGATTAAAAGACAGCCCTCACCGTAAACCTCTACCAGAACTCCGTGACGAGTAATTCTCGGCGCAAGCTCTACGTTAAGAAATGAAATCAAAGCGGCTGACAGTCCTGATGTTGTGTCAAATGAACGCAAAATCGGGATTTTATATTTCTCTGCCGCCGTTTGCAGAATTTCTGTAGGCATAAGTCCTCTTGCCAAAATCAAGGCAGGCGGTAAAAAGGCAAAAAGGCTTTCGTAAATTTCTGTTTGCCTCTCGCTGTCGAACCTGCCGATATATGAATACTCTGTCTGTCCGAAAACGAGTATTCTTTTGTTGTCGAAATAATCAAGAAAACCGGCAAGCTCAACGCCCGGTCTGTCGATGTCTGTTGATGAAATCATTACCTCTTCGGGATTTTTTGGCATATATTGCTGTTCAAGCGACAGCTCGTCAATTATTTTCTTTAAAGAAACCGAAAAATTTGCAGGCATAGCAGTATCATTCCTCTCTTATTTAAAAACTCAAAGGTATTATTAAACATTTTTAACCGTATTTTCACGTAGATAGAATTATACTTGTCTATTATACTACAAAACTCTGCTTATTTAAAGTCTTTTTTTGAATTATTCTGCTAAACTGCAAATTTTTTATTTTTTCTGCAATACAGCCTGTGAACAGGTCAAGGACTTACTTTCGTTTTTAAAAAGACAAACAGAAGCAACTCTTTTGTTGTCAATGTAATCCGACACAAGCTGCATAAGCGTTGTACGGACCTTGTTGTTTGATAGAGATACCTTTTCTGCTTCGGAGATTATAAGACTCGGCTGCTGTTTTTCTGTCTGCAATAGCTTTACAGCGTTTTTGTCAGCAAAGGCTACGGTGATGTCGGGCGGTATCTTGTTGTTATCTGTGAAAAACTTTAGCGTGTCATACGCATTGTCAAACGTGTTAAACGCAAGGACTATATATTCGCACTGTCCCCAAAAGGACACCTTGCCTGTTGCTTTTTCAAGCGACGATAATGCGTCATCTATATTTTTTGCCTTGATTGTTTTCAGGGAGTCTTTTTTATCCTGTGATTCATCAAACATTGAAAAGGTGTATGAAATCTCACCTTTATCTGTGTTATCTATAATTACGCCCTCGATTATTCCTCTTTGCTCTATCCCTGTTTGCGAACAGCCTGAAAATACGGCTGTGATAAGAATAAGAATTGCTGTGATTACTGTTTTACGCACCTTTTTCTCTCCTTTTCATCAAATAAGAAGCAAGCGGAATTACAAGCCCTGTCACAACTGTGAGTGCAAAGAGGATATATTTGCTAAAGACAAAGGAAGATACAGCGTCTGAAAGCGTTGCCAGAAGTGACAGTACAAATACAAGCAAAACGCTGATAACAGTTGAAATTTTGCTTTGCTCCTTTGAAACTGTATTGTTAAAGCAGATTGTCATAAGCGACAAGCCTATAAACGCAACAAACGTAATAAGCGCAAAGGCAAGTCCGTCTGCTCCCTTAAAAAGAGAAAAGCCTGATGTCTGCGAAAGTGAAAATACAGGGTACTGCTGTGTTAAGCTAAAGCTGCCGAGTACCGATACCGTTGATAGTACAAGCACAAAGTCGATTATATAAGCTACACCCTGCCAAAGTACCGCCTTTGCAAAGGAGTTATTTTTTACACGATTGATCAAAACTGCCGATACAGACGGCAAAATGCCTGTAGAAATATAGAAAACTAAGCTATCAAGAGGATTTTCTTTACTGTTGACAATCCTTAAATTATCAAAATCAAAATAGGTGAAATTGCCGACTGTGATTATTAAAACTGTAATAACAAAAAACGCAAAAATAATAATACAGGAGCGAGAAAGTGACTCAAGACCCTTTACACCGCTGTAAATGCACGACAGACACATCGAAAGTATAATAAACCACATTACAGCCGACCTGTTGACGCTTGTTACAAAAAGGTTAGTGTAGCTTAAAAGAATCAGTGAGCCTGCGTACAGAAAATAAAAAAGATATATCGCCTTAAAAACATTTGCAAGAGGTTTGTTTTTTATCGTGATATACTCAAGAACGCTTTTTCCGCTTTTTATAGCGACAGAATAAGAAAAGTAAAACATAAAAAGCGAGATTGCCGTTGAGATTAAAAGCGGTATGAGCGAGGGCAAAAGCTCATAAGGCTTAACTGAAAGCTCTGACAGCGTAAAAATAAAGACTGTATTTGTTAACAGGAGCATTACATAGAACTGACCGCTGCTGATTTTTCTAAGCTTAGTTATCATAAACATCACCTGTTCCCGGCATATTCTGAACATTGTTCTGCTTTTTTGAAAGAGTTTTCCAGCCACGTCTTACAAAGGTATCTCTCATCGCAAAAAGGCTGAACGGTGCAAGCGG
>CAMFTQ010000174.1 GCA_945988865.1 uncultured Anaeromassilibacillus sp. | reverse complement strand
TTTCTGATGTCAACTGCAACAACAGACGGCTCACGCATAACAATACCCTTGCCCTTCATAAACACAAGCGTATTTGCAGTACCTAAATCTATACCTATATCCTTTTTAAATGAAAACATAATATGCAGCCCCTCTTCAGTTGTAGTTGTAATTCTAATTGATAAATCGCTATACACTTTAATTATAACCTATAACGGCTGCATTTTCAACTCGAAATTTTCGACAAATTACAGGCTGTATTCTGACAAATTATATCACTTTGTCCGACAAACAAAGAGAAGAAAGAACTGTTTATATTGCTAAGTATTGACCTGCCGTGCTATACTGTTATTACCAACGCTTTTGATAGGAGATTTTTTAATGAGCAACGCCATAAAGCACTTTATTACAATAACTAAGCACCGCCATCAGGTTATAAAAAACTGCAAACGATGCGGAATTTTATTTCAGGGACTTCGGCACGATTTGTCAAAATATTCGCCGACAGAATTTTTAAGCGGTGCTAAATTTTATCAGGGCAACAAAAGTCCCAACGATGCCGAAAGACGTACAAACGGCTATTCGGTTGCGTGGATGCATCACAAGGGCAGAAACCGACATCACTTTGAGTATTGGACAGATTACTATCCGCCGACAGGAGTAATCTCGCCTGTTGAGATGCCGACAAAATATGTTGTCGAGATGTTCTGCGACAGAGTAGCGGCAAGCAAAATTTACCTAAAGGACAAATACACAGACAGCTCTGCGCTTGAATACTTTATGCAGGCAAAAAATCGCAGAATAATCCACCCAAAAACATCGGATTTGCTTGAAAGTATGCTTGTAATGCTCAGCGAAAAGGGCGAAAAGGAAACTTTTTCATATATCAAAAAGAACATCATCAAAAAGAAATAAAAAATTTATAAAAAATCAGGAAGTCGGTGTAAAAAAGAGAGCGTTTTGATTGTATAGTTTATGAAAAGGGGGCAGGCTTTGATATGGATAATCAGCAAATAGAAAATGCCGTAATTACCTACAGCCAAAGTCTGCTCAAAATTGCCTATACATATATGAAATCAACAGCAGATGCAGAGGATATTGTGCAGGACGCTTTTATTCAGTACTTAAGGTCAGCGCCTGAATTTGATAATGACGATCACGAAAAGGCGTGGCTGATAAGAGTTACGATTAACCTGTGCAAAAACAGTCTTAAAAGCTCGTGGCGAAGAAAAAGAGCCGAATTGGACGAAAATCTGATGTCATCGCCAAACGAGGACGAGGGCTTTCTGCTAAGCGAGGTTTTAAAGTTGCCCGAAAAATTCAGAACAGTTATTCATCTGCATTATTACGAGGGGTACGAAATCAAAGAAATAGCCGAGATAATCGGGCAAAATCCCTCAACGGTCGGTGTGTGGCTAAAGCGTGGCAGAGAGCGTCTTAAAAAAGTATTGGAAGGGGATTTTTATGAATAACTATAAAAAAGCTGTTGATAAAATTGAATTTTCTTCCGATTTTGAAAAAAGACTTCTTGAAAAGCTCTTAGTAGAAAACAATCGACATAAAGAAAAGGTAATAAGAATCAACAGCGATGAAAAAAGGAAGAAAAGAAAAAAGCTTGTTTATTCTGTCACTGCCGCCGCTGTCGCCTGTGCAGTTTTTATAACAGGTGTTGCGTTTGCAGTCGGCAGAAATTCCGACACTGCTGTGAGTATAATAAAGGGTACGGTTCAGAGTGCAGTTGATGCCAAAAGTATTGAAAACACGCAGATTGTCCTGACAAAAAAAGCGCTTGCACAGCAAAAGGAGGATACAGAGCCGTCTGTCATAACGGCGGTAACTGACGAAAACGGCAGCTTTTGCGTAGAAGTCCCGACAGGAGAATATACTGCCCAGATTATCAAGGACGGCTTTATAGAAAGCACCGTTGACATAAGCTCACAGGACAAGAGCGACGATCAGTACAATACGCTCTTTTTAAGTCCTGTTATGGAAGAAAACACATACAGAGCTGTGCTGACGTGGGAAAAGGACTTTGACCTTGACCTATGCCTTTCTTTACCCGATGATAAGGGCGGCAGATACAAGCTGTTCTATTCACAAAGCGACTATGTTACGCAGTCGGGCGACAGCATAGCAAGCCTTGACATTGACAATATGCACGGTGACGGCCCCGAAACCATTACGTTTTGCCCTGTCGGAAATGGTGTGTACCGACTGAGCGTTGCTTGTTACTCTGCACTTGTCAAGGACAGCGACAGCATACTTTCAGACAGCAAGCCTACAGTCACTCTTTACAAGGGGAACAGCATTATAGGCAAATATACTCTGTCGGACTTTCAAAAGGGTAATGTGTGGACTGTTTTTGAAATTCGCAATTACAGTGTGAAAGAGATAAACAAGGTAAGCACCGTCAAATCAATAGACGAGGCAGAATAAGAGTTTTTTGATGTATAAATATTTGTGAGGGAATTTAAGGTGAATAAAATGAAAAGAATGTCAAAACACACAGCGTGTTTTGCGCTTGTAATATCCGTTATTATATCTGTGTTAACACCTGCGGCTCAGGCACAGCAGGATTATAACTCGCTACAAGAGCTTATCGGCAACGGAAAACAGATAATAGACTATTACCTTTTGATTTATGCTGATGAGCTAAGCGCTTCTGACGGCCCCGAATGTGAGCCGACAGAACCTACAGCAACAGAACCTACAGCAACAGAACCTATAGCAACAGAACCTATAGCAACAGAACCTACAACAACAGAACCTGCATGCCAAGAGCCGAACAAGCCTATGGAGACAGAACCGACGACATCAGAAGCTACAGAGCCTACCAAATCGCCGACATACCCCGTAACAGAACCCACTATGCCACCGACAGAACCCACAAC
>CAMFTQ010000173.1 GCA_945988865.1 uncultured Anaeromassilibacillus sp. | reverse complement strand
GTGTATAAGAGACAGTCATTATTCCTCTCACTAAACATATGTCCGAAAAAAATGGGGATTGTTCTTTTGAGTAAGAAAAATTAAGGGTATTTTTGTGAAAAATTGTATTTTTTTAAGTACAATTTGAAATGTTAAAAAGATACAGGGGGTAGGGTCATTTTTGTACTATCCTGTGTCTTTTTCTTAGGAATGGTGCAAGGTGTTTTGGTGTATCAGAAAAAAACACACAGGCTGTTTTTTTTTAAAAAAGACACGAGTTGCCGTGGAAATTCGTGCATAGAAAAACAGCCCTGCTGTAAAACAACAAGACTGCTTTCCCGAAAAATACATTATTCAGTTTTTTTTAGAAAGAGCGGTATATGGTCTAACCTTTTCAATAAACATATGTCCGACAAAACCCTTTTTTGACCCGATAATCTGAAAAATTTTTTTAAATGAAAGAAAAAATATTTTTGGTATCTGTACTATACGACTCACGGCAGAGTTTCTTCTTCGGTCGGATACCTATGAAAATCGTACTCGTCCACAAATTTGTTATACGCCGGATAATATCTTAATTCGGTTTCTATAAACCTTTCGCTGTTTCTCTGTTTCAAAATATCAAAAGTAACTCTGCGATAACCACGTTTATTACATTCTTCAATTTCACTTGCTTTGGCAATTTCGTCTCTAGTCGTTGTGACTCCTTTCCAGTTGAAACCGATTGCTACTCCAGATGTGTATTCGCAAGCACCAGATTCTTTTGAAGATGACATCGAAACTTTACTTCCATATTCACTCCGAGCGACCGAGGACAATGCAAATACAGGCATTCCTTTTTGGGAAAGATTTTTCAATATTCTCACGGCTTCATTTGTAATTATTCTTATGTCTCTTTGAGACGGGTCGTTTTTGTCTGCACATAAAAGTTGTAAATAATCTACAAACACTACAAGTGGCTTGTCAGAATGAACCCTTTGAAATTCAACTGAGATATTAGCAATATCTTTTGCCGTCACCCCGTCAATTCCAGTCTCAACAACACAAATATTTTTAGTCTTTTCAAAATATTTTTTAGCATACTCTTCATAGTTACTATATGCAAGATGCGTAAAACCAGTAGCTTCATCATACCTACGAGCTAAAATATCTGAAATCTTAAAACGAGGTTTTGATTTGTCATCTATGTATTCATCAAATGATACTGCTGAAATACCTCGTGCTGAAAGCTCTCTGCGTGACATTTCGACTGCAAAATACAATACATAATTATTTTTTGAAACGTTTTCAGCTATCGTCTGTGCAATAGCTGATTTGCCTATACTTGACTCAGCAGAAAGAATATATAGCTCATTTTGTAATCCGCCATTCAACATCTTATCTATAGACAAAAACCCTGTACTCACAACTGGGCTAGGATTTTTTTGTATTTCTGCAAAATCAGAGGCGTATTCATTGTTTAATTTGAGTTTACTAACAAATTCTGTTAACTCTTTCATATCTGCAAATGCCATAAAAACTACTCCTTTCTAAAATATAACGTATATTGTTACTTAATTTGTTTTTTCTTTTTCATTCTGAAATGGGTGGGCGTGTCTCACAAGACACGCCACCACCTGTATTAAGTATTAGGTACTAAGTATTAGAGCTTTCAAAAAGCCCTGAAACCCTTGTAAAATGGGCGTTTCCGAAAACGGACGGTTACAGCAAAGCTGAATTTGGTTACAGCAAAGCTGAATTTGGTTACAGCTTAGCTGAATTTGGTTACAGCTTAGCTGAATTTAGTTATGGCAAAAACTAACCGTTTTTAATTTTTCCTTTATGCGGAAATTCAAATACCATATCTAGAGTATTTAATGTTGGAATACACTTAGGATCAGAAGCATCAGGCAACTGTATATTTTTGTATTTAGCTAATATATCAGTATGCGTCTTAAGCAATTCCCAAGCTTTAGAAAATGCACGTTGTAACACAATATTTCTACTTCTATTGTTTTTTGCCTTCTCCAACGCCTGTTTCAACAAAGGATTTCGATAAATAATATTACGAGCTGTAATATGAGGTGTATTATTTCCAGCTTGTTCTATCACAACCATTACGATACAAACAATTTCAACAGCTCTCTGATTTTTTTCTTTTGCAAGTTTCATATTCGGAATAAAAGAATATGAAGGTAACATACCGGCATTTTTATCAGGGTCTGCTAATTTAACTCTATTTTCACGGCGACTGGCTTTGAAAATATCCTGAATAATTTTTGTCATATACGGTGAGGAAAACTTAATCGTATTTGTCTCTGCATAATATCCCTCAAAATTTATTAAAGGTAGTATGTCATTTCCTCTTTTGCCCCTGTCGATAATACCCATAATATTCTTGAATGACTGAATATCCTGACATATTCTGTCCTTAAAATCTTCATAGTTTATATTGGGGAATCCAATCTGTTTTGCTAGGTCAGGAATGTATATTGACACTTCATTTGAAACAGAACGGTCTTCGTTCCACGTCTTTTCAAATTTTTTAAGAAATATTGCATAGAACGCTCGCAATAGAGGTAAATTGAAATCCTTAATAGTTTCATTTGTAACAACATCTTTTAGTGACGCTAGTGTTGCTGGAATTGTTTCCTTTCCTGTCTTGAAAAACAGCATACCATTCGTGAACTCTAAATTTTCTAAAGATTTCAAAGGTTGCAAATATGCTTTATCATCATCGTTGTACGACATTGCGTTCTGATACTCCTTGTTGGTAATGATAGGTAATGAAGACGGTACTTCGTCTACAATTCCTGCTTTACTTTTACATCTGTGTTTTTCAGGATTGTCTTCTGAATCGGTTTTTGAAGTCATATTGATATTTGTTACAAATGCAAATTTATCTGCTGTATCAAATACA
>CAMFTQ010000172.1 GCA_945988865.1 uncultured Anaeromassilibacillus sp. | reverse complement strand
TGGAATCCGTTTATAGAAGCGGTCAAGAAATATGAGCTTATAAAAGAAAACGATAAAATCGCCGTCTGCATTTCAGGCGGAAAGGACTCTATGCTTTTAGCTGTGCTAATGCGTGTTTTAAAGCGATTTACAGAAATTCCCTTTGAGCTTTGCTTTATTGTGATGGACCCCGGCTATAATGAAATAAACCGCCAGAAAATTGAGTACAACGCAAGACAGCTTGAGATACCTGTTCATATCTTTGACGCTGATATTTTCAATGTTGTCAAAAAGATAGACAAAAACCCTTGCTACCTCTGTGCAAGAATGAGAAGAGGACATCTATACAGTATGGCACAGTCGTTAGGCTGTAATAAAATTGCGCTCGGCCATCATTTTAACGATGTAATCGAAACTACGCTTATGGGTATGCTGTACGGCTCGCAAATTCAGGGAATGTTGCCAAAGCTGCACAGCACAAGCCACCCCGATATGGAGCTTATAAGACCGCTTTATTGCGTCAACGAAAAAGCAATTATCAACTGGGCAAGGTATAACGAGCTTGAATTTATCGCCTGTGCTTGCCGATTTACAGAAGAAAACGAAAAAGAAAACTGTAAAACAAACACATCAAAGCGACTTGAAATCAAAAACCTTATCAAAGAGCTTAAAAAAACTAACCCGAATGTTGACAAGAATATTTTTAACTCTATTCACAAGGTAAACGCAGACACGCTTGTAGGCTACAAAATAAACGGCGAGGAGCATACCTTCCTCGACAATTATTAGCCTCAAATAAAAATAAAGCCTACAGAAAAATCCGCAGGCTTATTTTTATAATATTGAGTTGTTAAGAATATAAGTCAAAAGTCCGTTACAGCCCTCAAAAATATCCTCAAAAGTCTTGTCAAAGTTACCTGTGTACCAAGGGTCTGCAATATCGCCCTTACGCTTAGTAAAGTCGAGCAGCTTGTAAACCTTGTTTTTAGGGTCGGACTTAATAATTCTCAGCAGATTTCTCTCGTTGTTGCCGTCCATAACAACAAGAAAATCGTATTTATCGTAATCTGATTTTTCAAACTGCACAGCTCTTTTGTCGCTTGACACAGCTATTTTTTGCTCATAGAGCTTACGTTTAGTCCCTGTATGCACAGGATTACCGATTTCTTCACGACTTGTAGCAGAGGATGTTATGATGAATTTATCCTTTAGTCCCTGTTTTTTCACTAAATCCTTCATAACAAATTCCGCCATTGGCGAACGGCAGATATTACCGTGGCAGATAAAGTTAATTTTTACCATAGAATTCTCCGTATAAAAGATATATAATAGATTAAATCGTAGTGGCAAATTTCTCAATATCGCTTATAAAATCCTCACAGCAGTCGCCCTCAACGCTAAGAGTAACGGGTGTGCTTTTGTCAATAGACATAACACCGAGTATTGAGTGTGCATCTACTGTCATATCGTCAGCAGTCAGGCTGATTTTTACATCGGGATATTTCCCTGCGATGTCAACAAAGCTTTTTGCACTTTCATAATTTGGAATAAGCAAAGTTTTAGTATACATAAAATTACCTCCAAAAATACCTTTGTTTATATCGTATCACTCTGACAAGAAATAATCAACTATAAATTTTAAACTAAGAAAAAATTAAAAATATATTAACATTTAGGCGGTGCAATATGAATTTCAATGTAATAACGCTCGGCTGTAAAGTGAATAAATACGAATCACAGATTATGAGCGAAAATATGCAGCAAAACGGCTACGTTCTGTCACAGGATAAAGAAAAAGCCGATATTACAATTATCAATACCTGCACTGTAACATCGGTGTCAGACAGCAAAAACAAAAAGCTTGTCAGACGTATACGCAGAGCAAACCCAAATGGAGTTATAGTTTTAACAGGCTGTATGCCACAGGCTTTTCCTGATGATACAGAGCTGTTTGACGGGTGCGATATAGTGCTTGGCAACAGCGCAAGAGCAGAGCTTGTACCCGCTATAGAACAGTACCTTGAAAGCAAAACACAGCTTATACTTATCAAGGAGCATAACCGTAAGGACGAGAAGTTTGAAAAAATGTCAATCAAAACCTTTGACGACAGAACAAGAGCCTTTATAAAAATTGAGGACGGCTGTAACCGTTTTTGCTCCTACTGTATTATTCCGTACGCAAGAGGTGCGGTACGCTCAAAGCCGCTTGAGGATTTGAAAAACGAAGTAATCGCACTAACCGAAAACGGCTACAAAGAGATTGTCCTTGTCGGAATAAACCTAAGCGCCTACGGTCAGGATTTAGGCTTGCATCTGCTTGACGCAGTAAAAACAGTTTGCGAGGTTGACGCAGTAAAGCGAGTTCGCTTAGGCTCAATAGAACCCGAGATGCTCGACAAGGAGTCTATAGAAAAATTAGCTTTACAAGAAAAGCTCTGCCCGCAATTTCACCTTTCACTGCAAAGTGGCTGTGACGAAACGCTAAGAAGAATGAACCGTCATTACAATAGCGCAGAATATGCAGAAATTGTCAGCAACCTAAGAAACGCATTTAAAAACTCATCAATAACAACAGACGTAATGGTAGGCTTTGTCGGAGAAACCGAAGAAGAATTTGAAAAGTCGCTTAAATTTGTTACAGACATATCCTTTGCAAAGGTTCATGTTTTCCCTTATTCACGCAGAAAGGGTACTGTGGCAGACAGAGCAGACAACCATATTCCGCAGGAAATAAAGGATAAACGCAGTAAAATTATGATAGAAGCTGTCGAAAAAAGCAGAAAAGAATTTTTACACTCACAGGTAGGACTTACAGAAGAGGTGCTTTTTGAAACTATGCGTTCAAACGATTACTGCGAAGGCTATACAAAAACTGTCTCTTATACACATCTGACGCTGCCGACGAAGGCT
>CAMFTQ010000171.1 GCA_945988865.1 uncultured Anaeromassilibacillus sp. | reverse complement strand
CAGTCAGAACAGCTTGAAAAACTCAACGAAGAAGAAAAAGGCTAATCTGTTTAAAAAAATAAAATCAGCTCTCGGCTATTCCGAATTTCGGATAAGTCGGGAGCTTTTTAATAATCAAACGAGCAAAGACCGTATTATAGGACACACTATGCATTATAATATACTCAAAGCTGAATAGTCAGGGCACCTCTTTTAAGATATACACAGAAATACCCATTCAAAAGTCTAACCAAAATCAACTCTCCCTGACTTATTCCGCTTTATAAAACAACAAATAAAAGAAAGGAGCGTTCATTATGACGCTGAAAATAGGTTTTCACTCTGACAGATACCCGGAGCAGACAACACTTGAAAAAACTGAAAGCAACACACAAAGCAAGGCTGTAAAATCGCTTGTTCAGGTACATTTTCCGTCACGCAATATGACGCTTTCTTACTATAACGATATGTTTGACCTGCACCGAGGAGATATTGTCTACGTTGACGGAAAGCTCGAAGGACACCGTGGCAGAGTAGTTGATGTATCCTACTGCTTTAAAATCAAGCTGTCCGATTACAAGCGTGTTATCGGAAGAGCAGACACAGAGGCAAACGGCAGTCTGTATATGGCTGACTCACACTTTGTCGCCTTTGACAGAAGCGTTATTCCTTTTGAAAAGGTTCAAAGCTGGTTCAAAGCTCCGAACAGCAGCGAGGAGGAATACGTAATAGGCGGCGAGGGTACAGCCGTATTTCTTGACAGGCTGGGCGAGATTGACGCAAATCCTCAGATAATAGAGCGTGGCGAACAGTACTACTTTGAAGACAGAGTTGCATACATAAGCGTTTGCTCCGGTCAGGGCAGAGCCATAGTTGAAGGCACACAGCCGTATGAGGTTGACTTTGAATATAATAACGGAGAAGTCAAGAGCCTTGTCTGTGACTGCTTTTGTGCCGGCATATGCAAGCACGAAATAGCCGTACTGCTTCAATTAAGAGAAACACTCAGAATAATAGAAGAAAGCTACAACGAGCTTTACACGCAAAGCGATTATTTCGCCGCCGTAAGCAAGGGTGCATTTTTTGCCTTTGCCATGTCCCCGAATAAAAGAGGGAGCGTTACCTTGGGGTGAGTATAAAGAGTAAAAGGAGCTATCCTTAATACAATCACACTGTGCATAAACAGAAACACAGCTGTATCAAGACTAATTCGCCCCGATACAGCTGTGTTTTTATGTTTTAGGGTTCTATTTCAGTAGTTGCGGTTGTCGGCTTTGCCGACTGAGGGATTGTGCTTTTTGTAGAAAATCCTCGACTTAGGCGACAATATTACACAAGTGTATTTTGTACGATATAACGTGGGTTGACACTTTTTAATGAGATAAAATACCTGACGATATTTTGCAAAGGTCAGTGAAAACAAGTAGCTGTTTATTCTTCTGTGCCGATGAACCGCTTTCTGATTCTAAAGCCTGTTAAAAATCTTCTTAGAGAAAAACTCTGTTTTAAGGGTATCTATTTTTAATGATAGAGTGTTTACTAACCCCATATAGTGATTTTCAAGAATATAGATTCTTGCTAATTCTATCAATGCGCAGCAAACATAAACAACGGTAATAACAAACAAAGAATACGGTATCAATAAATTACTGTTAGCATATGACGCATTCTTGAAAACGCTTTTCCAAAGAAACGGTCTGATATATTCGTTATCATGTATTAAATAAACTCCAAAGGTCGCAGAAGAAATTACGTTGATAATACGGCTGTAACCTAAGTTTAATTTAGAGAAACCGATAAGCAGCAATACAGAAATGACAAGGATTGGTAATCTCTGTGTATTAAAGAAATAGGTTGCGTGTTGCCCAAATACTGAAATTTTGGTTCCAATCACATCAAAGAAAACAGCAGACATCCAAGTTAAGAGGGTAATTACAAAAGATAATATTATATATGTTTCGCCTTTTATTTTTGTTGAAGCAGTATGGCGCCTAATATATCCGGCAAGGGAGTATAAATAGATAAACCACAGCAAGCTATTACTTTGAAAGGCTTGTCCCGTAAATGTTGGAATTATACACCAACAGATTGTTAATAATACTAAAAACCGTTGATATAACGCCTTATCAAAAAAAGAGAGCATCTTGTTGATGAATGGCATCAATAGATATAACACGAAGTATGTACTTGCAAACCCCCACTGTAAAAAAGTGATCGGAAAACTATGCTTTATTAATTCAATGATGCTAAATGGCTGAAACCCCGATAAAACAAAAACAAAAAAGATAAGAGCAGAATATGTAAAAACTTGTATCCACAACTTTAGAATTTTATTTGTTTTAATAACTTTTGCATCAATTAAAAAATACCCTGATATGAGAACGAAAACATTTACTCCGATTTTACCGCCAATTTGAATAAATTGCACCCATAATCTATTTACTGTAATAGTATCGGTTGGAAATTCAAATCCACCATGAAAGGAAAAGTGATGAGCAACGATAATTACCATAGCGATAATACGCAATAGTTCTATATTTGATTGGCGAATTGTTTTTCGATTGTCTGTCAAATTTTGCGATGTACATTGCATCTTGTCAGCCCCTTTTATAAAACACAAAATTCCTCTATACAGATTATGATATTATACTGTGAAGGCACAGCATTAGCAAGACTAAATTGCCGCTATCTTTGTACTGTTGCATTTACTTTCAGAATTTACGCAATATGTATCTGTATATAATATAATAACCATTGAATAAACAGCAAAATGACGTTGCAATTACAATCAAACACAAGGGCGGCAAATTACCACCCCTGCTTTTGATTATTCTTTATCGATTGATAAGGTTCTTACTTACCTATTTCAAGTCCTGTGTCAATGCCTGCAACAAATTTCTGAATAGCTGT
>CAMFTQ010000170.1 GCA_945988865.1 uncultured Anaeromassilibacillus sp. | reverse complement strand
AATCTCTTGCAAATTCACTCATTCCGTTAGTGACTACTGTGTTTTCTTCACTTGCCGCCGCAACAACCGTGCCGCCCGGACACATACAAAAAGTATAAACACCTCTGCCGTTACTAAGGTGAAAATTCATCTTGTACGAGGACGAGCCAAGACGTTTATTACCTGCAAATCTGCCGTATTGAGCCTTGTCGATTTTCTCTCTTAAATGCTCAATTCTTGCACCGACAGAAAACGCTTTCGGAATAATCGTAACTCCCATATCATAGAGCATTTCAAACGTATCTCTTGCGCTGTGACCTATAGCTAAAACCACATTGTCAGTTTCAATCTGTATTTCGCTTTCTGATGTCTTAGCCTTGACAGCGGTTATTCTGTTATCCTTTATTGACAGTGATGTTAGCTGTGTGCCGAAATGTATTTCACCACCCAATCGGATTATTTCTTCTCTGATACTCTTTACAGTGCCTTTTAGCTTGTCTGTTCCTATGTGAGGCTTTGCGTTATACAGAATTTCATCGTCTGCGCCGTGTTTTACAAATTCCTCTAAAACCTTTCTTGCTCGTGTATCCTTTGTTCCTGTGTTGAGCTTCCCGTCAGAAAATGTGCCTGCGCCGCCCTCGCCAAACTGCACGTTTGATTGAGTGTTAAGTACAGAGCTTTTCCAGAATTTTTCTACATCTGCTGTGCGTGTATCAACATCAAAGCCACGTTCAATTACTATCGGTCTTGCTCCGCTTTGAGCAAGTATAAGAGCGGCAAACATTCCGGCAGGGCCAAAGCCGACTACAACAGGACGGTTACTAAGGTGTGTGCCGTCAATTGTTTTGTATTCATACGGCTTTGCAATATCAATTTTCTGACTTCTGCTTTTTCTTATCACCCTGTTTTCGTCAATACTCAGCGTCACATCAAGCGTTGCAATAAAATGCACGTTGTCCTTTTTTCTTGCGTCAACCGAAAGGCGATAGAGCGACAGTTTTTCTATTACATTCTTGTCAATACAAAGCTCCTTGCAGACAATTCTTTTTAATGTGCTGTCGCTATAGTCAAGCGGCAGCTTTATATCGTGTATTCTTATCATATGTTATCCCCCACAGCCAAAGCAGAAGCGAACGCAAATTGCAGATTATATCCTCCGCAGTCGCCGTAAATATCAATAACCTCACCGCAGAAATAAAGGTTTTTCACAAGCTTGCTTTCAAGTGTGTTGCAGTCTATCTCACTGCCCGAAATTCCGCCCGAAGTCACCTGTGCATTGTCAAAGCTGTCGCAGGGTAAAGCGGTAAATCTCCAAGACTTAATATTTTCACACAGCCTGTCAATATTCTTATCGCTCAAAGTCGAGCATTTGTCTGAAAGTGTCTTTATACCTGATTGTTTTAAAAGAGCAAGACCTATTCTCTTGTGAAAAAGTCCGACAAATAAATTTTCAATAACCTCGTTTTTGTAAAGACTTATGCGACCTGTCAAAAGCTTTTTAACATCAGTAAAGCTGAAATCGGGTAGAAGGTCAATATTTATTTCATATCTGTTGTTTTTATCACCGCCGTTTATATAGCCTGACAGATTAAATACGCATATACCCGACAGTGCATTTTCAGTAAACTGAATTTCACCGCTTTCTTTTTTAACAGCCTTGTCGTTGCACAAAAGCGTAACATCACCGTCACAACGTACACCCTTAAGCGATTTTATCACATCGCTTTTTACAGGCACAGCGCACAGAGCAGGCGACAAAGGCTTACAGGTGTGACCTGACTTTTTCAGAGTGTTATAGATTTTAACATCACTGCCAAGCTTAGGAGCTGCTTTTCCGCCTGTTGCTATAACTACAGATTTAGCCTGATAACTGCCGTTTGCTGTGATTATCTCAAACAAGCCCTTGCTTTTCTTTATCTCGATAACATCGGTATCGCACACAAGCTCTACACCGTTTCGCTCGTTCTCAAATCTTAACACATCAAGAACTGCGCTTGCCTGCTTGCACAAAGGATAAACTCTGCCGTTAGAGTCCTCGGTGCATAGCAGTCCGATTTTTTTAAAGCACTCAACTACATAAGACGGAGAATACCTTTGAAAAAGATTATCAACATACCTTGCAAAGCTGCCGTGATAATTCTTTGAATTTGCATAAGCGTTAGTAAGATTACATTTGCCGTTGCCTGTTGACAGAATTTTTCTGCCTACTCTTTGCTGTTTTTCAAAAATTGTGACAGAAACTTTTTTATTGTCTTTTAAATATCTTTTTGATATTGCACAGCCACATAAAAGACCTGACGCACCGCCGCCGATTATCGCAATATCTGTAAACATATTTTTCATATTAAATCACCGTAAAAAATATAATAAGAAAGAGGCAATTCAAAAGAACCGCCTCCTACAAAACTCACATCAACCCCAGATTGCAGGTATTATCACATAAGGGAACAAGTAGAAAATAATCGAAATAATAGTAGCAGCACAAAGCACACCGGGGATAATACTTTTCATAGCTTCAGAAAATTTAAAGTGGAAAAGTGAAGCAACCAACGCACCTGTCCAAGCACCTGTACCCGGAAGCGGAATACCTACAAATAAGAACAAGCCAAAGGTTTTGTGCTTAAAAATTTTCTGAGCGTTTTTCTCTGCTTTTTCCTCAAGCTTGTTTACAAGCTTTACAAATTTTGTGTTTTTCATCCAATCGAATATTTTTTCAATAAAAAGAAGTATAAATGGTATTGGCAGCATATTTCCGATTATAGAAATTACAAGAGCGGTAAAAAAGTCAACGCCCATAAAGCTGGCGGCAATCAGACCGCCTCGACATTCAAGAAACGGACACAGAGAAACAATAAAAACAATAAGTTCCTTAGGAATACCCTGCATACCGTTTACCATAGCTTCAATAATATTTTCCATTACGCAAACCCTTTCTATGTATAATAT
>CAMFTQ010000169.1 GCA_945988865.1 uncultured Anaeromassilibacillus sp. | reverse complement strand
AAAAGAGTTGAAATATATGAAATCACAGACAAAAATTATTGTTCGCTATGCAGAAACTGATCAAATGGGTATTGCTCACCACAGTAATTACGCCGTATGGTTTGAGGCAGGCAGAACAGATTTTATAAAAGCCTTTGGTATAAGCTATACGCAGATGGAAAAACAGGGGATTATGCTTCCGCTTGTAAGCCTTAGCTGTAATTTTAAAATCCCTGCAAATTATGAGGACGAGCTGATTATAGAAACTTCAATAAAATCGGTAACTCCTGCAAAAATCAACTTTTTCTACAGCGTAATTCGTGACGGTATAGTTATTGCAAACGGAGAAACCGTTCACGGCTTTGTCAGCACAGAAACCTTTAAGCCGATAAGCCTTAAAAAGAAGATGCCACAGCTTTTTGAAAAAATGAAAGAAAACGAAGCTCAAAAAATCGCAAAATAATGTGAAAACTCTTTAGGAGGTTTTATATTTTGGAAAATGAAAATAATATACAGCCGATAAATCACGGCAGAATTATTGAGGTTGACATCAATAAAGAAATGCAAAAATCGTTCCTTGATTATTCAATGAGCGTTATTGTATCACGTGCGCTGCCTGATGTTCGTGACGGCTTAAAGCCTGTTCACAGACGTATTCTTTACACAATGTACGAAAAGGGACTGATTCCCGAAAAGCCGTACCGTAAGTGCGCCGACATTGTAGGTAACGTGCTGGGCAGCTATCACCCTCACGGTGACGCATCTGTTTATGATGCAATAGTAAGACTTGCACAAGATTTCTCTATGCGTTATATGCTTGTTGACGGTCACGGTAACTTCGGTTCTGTTGACGGAGATCCGCCTGCTGCGTACCGTTATACAGAGGCAAAAATGAGCAAGATAAGCGTAGAAATGCTCACTGATATTGACAAAGAAACAGTTGACTTTGTGCCGAACTTTGACGACCGCTTAAAAGAGCCTTCTGTTCTGCCGAGCCGTTACCCTAATCTGCTTGTAAACGGCAGCAGCGGTATTGCCGTAGGTATGGCTACGAATATTCCTCCGCATAATTTAGGCGAGGTAATAGACGCAGTTTGCTGTCTTATAGATAACCCTGACGCAGAAATTGCCGAGCTTATGGAGTATCTGCCGGGTCCTGACTTCCCGACAGGAGCTATGATAATGGGCAGAAGCGGAATCAGGGCAGCTTACGCAACAGGCAGAGGTAAAATAACTGTTCGTGCAAAGGCTGAAATAGTCGAGGACAAGAACAACAGATTTAAAATTATAGTTTCAGAGCTACCTTATCAGGTAAACAAGGCAAGACTTATTGAAAGTATTGCGGATATGGTTAAGGAAAAGCGTCTTGAGGGTATCTCTAATATTGAGGACCACTCTGACAGAGAGGGTATGCACATTGAAATAGATATAAAGCGTGACGCATCTCCTCAAATCGTACTTAATCATCTTTATTCATATACACAGCTTCAGGTAACATTCGGTGTAATTATGCTTGCTATTGTAAACGGCGAGCCGAAGATACTTACACTAAAGGAATGTTTAAATCACTACATCAATTTTCAGGTAGAAATTGTAACTCGCAGAACGCTTTTCGACCTTAAAAAAGCGCAGGAAAGAGCTCATATTTTAGAGGGCTTAAAAATTGCTATCGACTTTATTGACGAGGTAATAGCAATTATCAGAAAAAGCAAGGATTTACCGTCAGCCAGAGCCGCACTTATTGAGCGTTTCGGCATTGACGAGGTTCAGGCGCAGGCGATTGTTCAGATGCGTATAGGACAGCTGACAAATATGGAACGAGCAAAAATTGAAGAAGAGCTGTTGTCACTTGAACAGAAAATCGCAGAGTACAACGCAATTCTTGCAAGCGAGGGCAAACGTCTTGAAATAGTAAAGACAGAGCTTATTGCACTTAGAAACAAGTACAGCGACAACCGCCGTACAGAAATCTGCACCGTAAGCGGTGAGGTTGACATTGAGGATCTCATTCCGCAAGAGGAATGTGTGCTGACGTTAACTCAGTTTGGCTACATCAAGCGCATAGCTTCAAGCGAGTATAAAATCCAAAGGCGAGGCGGCAGAGGCGTTTCGGGTATGACAAGACGTGACGAGGACGCAGCCAAGGAAATGTTTATAATAAACTCTCACGATTATGTTCTGTTCTTTACAGACAGAGGACGAGTTTACAGGCTGAAATGCTACGAAATACCCGAGGGAACAAGGCAGTCAAAGGGTATGAATATTGCAAACCTGCTGCCGATTGAGCCTGACGAAAAGATAACCTCAATGATAAGAGTACCCGAATTTGACGAGGATAAGTACCTTATTATGGTAACACGTCACGGTATTATAAAGAGAATTGAGCTAAACGCCTACAACACCGCAAGAAAGGGCGGACTTATCGCACTTGAATTAAATGACGGTGACGAGCTTGCGTGGGTACGTATGACAGACGGCGACAGTCAGGTAGTAATTGCAACTAAAAAGGGTATGGCTATCCGCTTTGCAGAAACCGATGTACGCTCTATGGGCAGACAGGCACGTGGAGTTAAAGCGTTAAGTCTTAAAGAGGGCGACACGGTTGTAGGTATGTGCATAGTTAAGGAGGACGGACTTATTCTTACTGTATCTGAAACAGGCTTCGGCAGGCTGTCAAGCGTAAACGATTACAGAGTACAGTCAAGAGGCGGTAAGGGACTTACAAACTATCACACTGCAAAATACGGCGATGTTGCCGGTATCAGTATGGTAGGACTTGACGAGGATATTATTTTAATTTCGGACAACGGAATTATTATAAGAATAGCGGCAGAATCAATAAGAATCTGCGCACGTCCGAGCAAAGGCGTTACCGTTATGAAAATTAAAGACGGCAACAAGGTAGTTGCATTAGCGACAGTTCCTCACGAGGAGGACGCACAGTCGGCAGAAGATGACGCAGACGAAAACGAAGAGGATATGACCTCTGACGA
>CAMFTQ010000168.1 GCA_945988865.1 uncultured Anaeromassilibacillus sp. | reverse complement strand
TCCAGTGGTCAAACTCGTTAATATATTGCTGAAACTGCACACCGAGCAGCCAGCCTAAAACGGGCATACCGGCTTGAAATATACCAAAGAAGAGAGCTATAATAAAGCCGTGGCGGTAGTTTATTTTTTTCATATTCAGGCCCTTGCACACAGAAACGGCAAAGGCGTCCATGGCAAGTCCTGCGCTTAAAAGCAAAAGCTCAACAAAACCCATAGCAATCCTCACTCTTTAAATTATTGCATTTATTTTACCATAAGTATGTAATTTTATCAATGAGAATTACGACATATTAGTAATTGTATTAAATTATAGCACATTTAAGCCTTGTATTTATGTAAAAAATGAAAAAAATACAAAAATTTGCTCGAAGTACTTGATTTACTGCTCTGAAAATGTTATTATAATATGCACGTGACTATATCAATTGTTAGGAGGTGGGACAATGCCAAACATTAAGTCAGCTAAAAAGCGTGTTAAGGTTATTGCTACTAAAACTGCACAGAACAAGGCTATCAAATCTAACTTAAGAACTACAGTAAAGAAAGCGTACATCGCTATTGATACCAATGCAGCTAACAAGGCTGAGGCAGTTAGTCTTGCTATGAAGAAGATAGATCAAGCAGCAGCTAAGGGCATTATGCACAAGAACACAGCTGCAAGAAGCAAATCTGCACTTGCAAAAAGACTTAACGCTTCTGCGTAATTAAAATTTAAGATTTTAGCTAAAACCTTAAAAGCAGGGCATTCGCCTTGCTTTTTTGTTTTGCAAAAAATATTTGATTGATATAAACTTTTATGGTACAATAGTACTGATATTACAAAAATATACAGCGGAGGTGCATAAAATGATTTTTCCGCAAGACAAAATCAGAAATTTCAGCATAATTGCTCACATAGACCACGGCAAATCAACGCTTGCCGACAGAATATTGGAGCAGACGGAGTCTGTTGCAAAAAGGGATATGGAGGATCAGCTGCTTGACGATATGGAGCTTGAGCGTGAGCGTGGCATTACGATCAAGGCACACGCAGTAACGCTTGAATACAAGGCAGACGACGGCGAAACATACCTGTTTAACCTTATCGACACTCCCGGTCACGTTGACTTTAACTATGAGGTATCAAGAAGTCTTGCCGCCTGTGAGGGTGCAATCCTCGTTGTTGACGCAAGTCAGGGAATAGAGGCGCAGACGCTTGCAAACACATACCTTGCCGTTGACGGCGGTCTTGAGGTAGTGCCTGTTGTCAACAAGATTGATTTACCGTCTGCCGACCCCGACAGAGTTATAAACGAAATTGAGGACATAATCGGTATTCCGGCACAGGACGCACCGAGAGTTTCGGCAAAAACGGGTGTAAATATCCGTTCTGTTCTTGAAAAGGTTGTGTCAGACGTTCCGCCCCCGACAGGCGATATAAACGCACCGCTTCGTGCGCTCATTTTCGACAGCTACTACGATTCATACAAGGGAGTTATCATATACGTAAGGGTAAAGGACGGACAGATTCACCCCGGCGATGAGTTCAGGCTTATGGCTACAGGCTCTGTTTTTTCTGTTGTTGAGTGCGGTTATCTTCGTGCGACAAGTCTTGACCCCTGTGACGGTCTGTACGCAGGCGAGGTTGGCTATATCGCCGCCTCTATCAAGTCGTTGTCTGACGCTCAGGTGGGCGACACTGTAACGCTTACAAAAAATCCTGCGCCCGAACCGCTCCCAGGCTACCGAGAGGCACAGCCTATGGTGTTCTGCGGTATTTACCCTGTTGACGGTGCAAAGTACGGCGATCTGCGTGATGCGCTCGACAAGCTCAAATTAAATGACGCTTCGCTTTCCTACGAGCCTGAAACATCTGTTGCTTTAGGCTTTGGCTACAGATGCGGATTTTTAGGTCTTTTGCATATGGAGATTATTCAGGAGCGACTTGAAAGAGAATATAACCTTGACCTTATCACTACTGCGCCGAGCGTTAGCTACAGAATTACAAAGACTGACGGCACTGTCGAGATGATAGACAACCCCACAAGCTACCCCGATCCGGCTCTTATCGCAAAGGCAGAGGAGCCTATGACAAATGCGCACATTTTCGCTCCGTCTGAATATGTAGGCAACATTATGGAGCTTTGTCAGGACAGACGAGGAGTATTTATCGGAATGGAATACATCGACTCAGACAGAGTTGATATTCACTACGAGCTGCCCCTTGCAGAGATTATCTACGATTTCTTTGATACGCTCAAATCACGCACAAGAGGCTATGCGTCATTTGACTATGAGCTTAAGGACTACGCCGAGAGCAAGCTCGTAAAGCTTGATATAATGCTCAACGGTGATGTTGTAGATGCGCTTTCGTTTATAATTCACGCAGACAAGGCTTACGGCAGAGCAAGAAAAATGGCAGAAAAGCTGAAAGAAAAAATCCCACGTCAGCTTTTTGAAGTTCCTATTCAGGCTTGTATCGGCGGTAAGATAATCGCAAGAGAAACTGTAAAGGCTATGCGTAAGGACGTTCTTGCAAAGTGCTACGGCGGTGATATTACACGAAAGAAAAAGCTCCTTGAAAAGCAGAAGGAGGGCAAAAAGCGTATGCGCCAGCTTGGAACGGTTGAAGTACCGCAGGAGGCGTTTATGGCTGTGCTTAAGCTTGATACAGACTAAAACAGAAGATATCAGACACCCGAACGGCATACTGTGCAGTTTGGGTGTTTTTTAAAAAATTTTCAGCAGGTGTAAAATTTTGACAGGCTGGGTTGTATATATGGTGAAAGCATAAAAATACTCATTAAATGCAAGGAGAGATTTATATGAAAAGAAAAATATTATGTACAGTTACGGCGCTGATTTTGTTATCTGTTTTTTGTATGAATGTAAGTGCGTTTGGACCGTATAATGACGTTCCAAAATCTGAATGGACAGAAACACACCTTATTATAGACGATTATCTTATCAAAAATTATGGCTACTCTGCATATGCTTTTTTTG
>CAMFTQ010000167.1 GCA_945988865.1 uncultured Anaeromassilibacillus sp. | reverse complement strand
TTATCGACAAGGCAACCGTCGCCAAGCTCGTTTGTACCGTTCCAAGTAAGCGTTACAAATTTAACTCCTAACTCCTTTAAAAGCGACACATTCTTAATATCGCCTGCCAAGGCTGCACCGCCCTCAACAGTAAAAATGAATGACGCTTTTTTGTCAGACTTTAAACCGTCTTTTGTTTTAATTATATCTATATCATATATTCGGCTTTCGTTTATAAGCTTACTATGTGCTTTTTTTAAAAGCTCTACAGCGTTGCTCCCTCTTACTTCATCGGGAATCCAGATAGCCACACACTGTATCCAGCTGTCATAAGTCTTGCCCCTGTCAACAGATATGTGAAAGCCTGTTTTTTCATTAAGCGTTTTATTCTCTGTCAAAGCTTTGTATAGCGTGTCACAATGAAAATCAAAAAGGCGCATAGTCACCCTCCTGTATAAAAGCGTTTGGAATATGACGAATTAGAACGTGCTTTTTGTTTTGCTCGTCATAAAGCACCTCAACTATGTCAAAGCGAGGCTGCTTTGTGATTTTATGCTCACGCAGAAAGAAAAATGCAGTAGTAATAAGCTTTCTTTGTTTTTCTCGATTTACGGCAAGAATTGGGCGAACAAGCGAATTTATTTTACGTGTTTTGACCTCAACAAATGCAATATACTTTTCGTCCTCTGCAATTATATCGACCTCACCGTGCTTTGTACGGTAATTTCTTTCAACTATTGTGTAGCCTTTATTTTGCAGATATTTTGCTGAACACCGCTCACCAAAATCTCCTACTTCCTTTTTGTTGCTTTTCTGCATATCAGCCTTGCCCCTTGCTTTTAATTTTTTTCAAAAAGGTTTTTCTGTGAATGGGACAAGCACCGTATTCTAATATCAATTCCCTATGTAAAGCGGTTCCGTAGCCCTTGTGCTTTTCAAAGCGATACTCTGGATACTGCTTTGCATATTCAAGCATCAATCTGTCACGTGTGACCTTTGCAAGAATAGACGCACAGGCTATCGACATAGATTTTGCGTCGCCCTTGATTATGTATTGTGCTGGTATTGAAAGCGGAGGTATTTTGTTGCCGTCAATAATCGCAAAGTCAGCAGGAATTTCAAGACCCTCTACCGCCCTTTTCATAGCAAGCATAGTGGCATTCAGGATATTTAATTCATCAATTTCTTCAACTGTAGCAAATGCTATACAATAAGACAGAGCTGTTGATTTTATTACATCAAACAGCTCCTCACGCTTTTTTTCAGAGAGCTTTTTTGAGTCATTTACACCCTCTATAACAGTGTTTTTCGGTAAAATCACAGCAGCGGCGCATACAGGACCTGCAAGCGGTCCTCTGCCTGCCTCATCTACACCGCAAACAGCATTAAATCCCTGTGAAATTACGGCATTTTCATAATCAAGCCAACTCATAAGCTCATTCCTTTTTATAAATCTTTCGGTAATTCAAGTGTTATTCTTCCAAGCTTTGCACTGCGAAATTCATCAAGAACGGTAATTGCCGCACGTTCTGTATTAACCTCACCGCCTGAAATAAGCATACCACGCTTTTTTCCTACAAGCTGTAAAAGCTCGTAGCCTGTCAGACCTTCTGTATCGGCGGGTGTAATCTTGAATCTTTCATAAAAATCTGTTGGTTTTATATTATTTAGCAGTTCAAGAAGTCTGACCGCCAAAAGCTCAATATCCATTATCTGATCCTTTACAGCGCCTGTAAAGGCAAGTCGCTCGCCGACGGTCTGATCGTCGAATTTCGGCCACAAAACGCCAGGTGTGTCTAAAAGCTCAAAGCCCTTTGAAATTGTATACCACTGATTACCTCTTGTTACTCCCGGTCTGTCCTCTACCTTTGCTTTGTTCTGCTTTGAAATGCGGTTGATAAAGGATGACTTGCCGACATTCGGAATACCGACAATCATCGTTCTGATGCAAGGGTTTACCATCCCCTTGCTTTTCCACTGCTCAATTTTATCTGATAGAACACTTTTTACAGCCGGCATAAAAGCGTTTAGTCCTTTACCGCTTTTGCAGTCAACAGCTATTGCAGGAATATTTTGCTTTTTATAAAAATCTATCCAGCTTTGAGTAGCACTTTGATTTGCCATATCGCACTTGTTCATAAGTATTACTCTCGGTTTATTCTGAATAAGCTGTGATAAATCAGGGTTTCGGCTGCTTATAGGAATACGTGCGTCAATTATTTCTGCTACTGCATCTACAAGCTTTAGCAACTGTGTTATCTGTCTTTTTGTTTTGGTCATATGACCGGGAAACCACTGTATATTTTGCATTTGACTCATATAATCACCTGTGATAGTTTATAATACGGTAAATCTCGGAAAAATAATAAAATTCGCCTTACCTATAATATCGTTTGCAGGAATAAGACCAACGTTTGAGCTTCGGCTGTCGGCGGAAATGGGTCTGTTATCTCCCATAACAAAGACCATACCGTTTGGTATAACATCGGGAATGTCATAAGCTGTTACAGGCTTTGTTGTTGTTCCCTTTATGTACGGCTCGTCAATAATAATACCGTCAACGTAAACGTCACCCGTTGTGTAGTCAATTTTTATTCTCTGGCCTTCAGTTGCTATTACTCGTTTTACAATTCTTTTTTGCAGATTTCCTCCGTGAGCTACAACGACTATATCTCCCGACTGAGGCGTATAAAACATATTTGTAAGAAGTACCTTGTCGCCGTCATACAGCGTATCGTTCATTGAATTTCCGTCAACTGTGACAGGACGAAGAATGAAACAAAGAAAAAACGCAATAAAAGCCAGCGGAAACATAATTGTTTTGAACAAATCAAATATGAATACAGTTTTTGGGGAGTGGCTGTTATCTAAAATGATTCTTTCTCTTTCGCTTTCATCAATAATATTATTCTCTATTTTATCCAAAACTACTCTTCCTTTCAGACAGTCAATACATACTGCAATTTACGGCAGTGATAATATATTTAAAGCAAGATAATAAATAATATTATAA
>CAMFTQ010000166.1 GCA_945988865.1 uncultured Anaeromassilibacillus sp. | reverse complement strand
GCTGTGTATTTTCAGAAACCTTAGAAAAATCTCTGCTTTCGACACAGGCTGAAACGGCGGCGGAGACGTATTCGGGGCGTTTCATTCTGCCCTCAATTTTTGCTGAGGTTACGCCGATTTCCTGTAATCTGTTTATGTGGTCTATTATGCTGTTGTCTTTAAGGCTAAGTGCGTGGTCACTGCCGTTTTTTACGCTGAAAGGCAATCTGCAAGGCTGGGCGCAAGCACCTCTGTTGCCGCTTCGTGAGCCGAGCATAGCAGAAAAATAGCATTGTCCCGACACGCACATACACAGCGCACCGTGAACGAAAACCTCTGTTTCAATGGGGCAGTTCTCTGTTATTTCACGAATTTCGCTTTCGCTCATCTCACGTGACAGCACAACACGCTTAAATCCCATCTCGTAAAGCGCCTTCGCTCCGCTAAGAGAATGTACGCTCATCTGTGTTGATGCGTGAAGCGGTAAATCGGGTATCATTTTGTGAATAAGCGTAGCAAGACCGATGTCCTGAACGATAACTGCGTCAATGCCAAGTGTTGATGCCGTTTTGACAAGCTGTAACGCCGGCTTTATTTCGCTGTCAAATATCAGCGTATTGACAGTGAGATACACCTTTACACCTCGGATATGGCAATAGGTTATCGCTTTTTTTAGCTCGTCATAATCAAAATTATGTGCGCTGCTTCGGGCAGAAAACTGCTTTGCTCCAAGATACACAGCGTCTGCCCTACTGCGAACAGCAGCAACAACGCTGTCAAAGCCACCGCACGGTGCTAAAATCTCGATTTTGTTCATAGCTACCTCTTTATATTGTCGGAAAATCATTTTAACAGTTACATTATAGTGTTTTTCGATGTTTTAGTCAAACAGAAAGCGGCAGAAAATTCTGCCGCTTGAAAATCTGAAATAATAATCAGTTTGTGATTGTCTTTTCTGTTTCTTTATCAAAGATATGAATCTTGTTAACGTCAAATGCAATCTGAATGTTGTCGCTCGGTTTAGCTGTTGATGTAGGCTCAACACGTGCTGTAATCGGAACACCGCCGATGTTTACATACAGATAAATTTCTGCACCCATAAGCTCTGTAACGTCAACGTTAGCAGTAACAATGCCGTTGCCGTTTTCACACTTAGCAAGGAATTCAGGCTCATCGTGAACGTGCTCTGGACGAATACCGAATCTAACCTCTTTGCCAACATAAGACTCAAGACAGCCGTTGCTGTTCTTAGAAGCAGGAAGGTTGATTGTGTACTTGTCAAACTGCAAACCGAATGTAGAACCGTTCTTAACGAGCTTAGCGTCAATGAAGTTCATCTGAGGTGAACCGATAAAGCCTGCTACGAACTCGTTGCAAGGCATATCGTAAAGGTGCTGAGGTGTATCAACCTGCTGAATGAAGCCGTCCTTCATAACAACAATTCTTGTACCCATTGTCATAGCCTCAGTCTGGTCGTGAGTTACGTAAATGAATGTTGTGCCAAGGCGCTGATAAAGCTTAGAAATCTCTGTTCTCATCTGAGCACGGAGCTTTGCGTCAAGGTTTGAAAGAGGCTCGTCAAGTAAGAATACCTTAGGATCACGAACGATAGCACGACCTAAAGCAACACGCTGACGCTGACCGCCTGAGAGAGCCTTCGGCTTTCTGTCAAGATACTGCTCAATACCTAAGATTCTTGCAGCCTCTTCAACACGGCGCTTGATTTCTTCCTTAGGAGTTTTTCTGAGCTTTAAGCCGAATGCCATATTGTCATAAACAGACATATGAGGATAAAGAGCGTAGTTCTGGAACACCATTGCTATATCTCTGTCCTTTGGCGCTACATCGTTTGCAAGAGTGTCGCCGATGTAAAGCTCGCCCTTACTGATATCTTCAAGACCTGCGATCATTCTAAGAGTAGTAGATTTACCGCAGCCTGACGGACCAACAAGAATAATAAATTCTTTATCTGCGATTTCAAGGTTGAAATCTGTTACGGCAGTAACACCGCCGTCGTAAATTTTGTAAATGTGTCTTAATGAAACATTTGCCATAGTTAAAAACCTCCAAAATAGAAACGTACAGCAAAGCAAAACGCATATAAAATACAGCTTTGTCCTTACAAATAATAATATATCATATTTCTAAAAAAATTACCACCATTTTTTTTACTAAATATTAAACGTCCTTTTTAGGTAAAATAGATATAATGTAAATTTAGAGGTGCAAAATTCGACGTATATTTATGCAACATTAACAAAAGCATTTTTCGATTTCACAGGTTGTTAATTTTCTTGACATACCTGCTTTTAAATTCTCGTCTAAGCAGAGCGAGCCTACCCTGAGACGCTTTAAATACGTCACGTTAAGTCCCTGAGAGATAAACATTTTCTTTACCTGATGAAACTTACCCTCACATATACGCACGTATCCCTTGCAGGGGTTGTCCTTTGCAATTTCTAAAAAACCCGGCAGGCATTGTGTGCCGTCTGCAAAGGTTATGCCGTTTTCAAAGGCTTTTACGGTTTCTTGTGTAATTTCACCGTCAACGATTGATTCGTACAGCTTATACACACCGCTTTTCGGTGAGAGCAGTCTGTGTGCAAAATCTCCGTCATCGGTTATGATAAGAAGTCCCTCTGTGTCCTTATCAAGCCGACCTGCCGGGAAAAGTCCCTTTCTGTAAAGCTCAGCCGGCAACAAATCTATAACCGTTTTTGCTTTTTTGTCGTTGCTTGCAGAAAGCACTCCCTGTGGCTTGTTCATCATAATATAAACATATCTTTCAAATTGAAGTTTATTGCCAAAGACAGTTATCTCATCATTGTCGGGATCAGCCTTTTCGTCCTTGCTTTTGCATATTCTGCCGTTAATTGTGACTGCTCCTTTTTTTATAAGAGAGTGAACCTCTTTTCTGCTCCCTATGTTCTGCGAGGCTAAAATTTTGTCAATGCGTTCCATTTTCTCACCCTGTCTTTTCACCGAAAAAGGTAGTAATTTTATCATTTTGCAAACCGCTT
>CAMFTQ010000165.1 GCA_945988865.1 uncultured Anaeromassilibacillus sp. | reverse complement strand
CTATTGACAACAGCGCTTTACAGTGCTAAAATATCAACAACTTAATATTACAGCAAACCGTTGAGGCAGAAAAAAATCAGAAAAGCCTTTTAAAGCGAGCGGATTATGGTGTGAGTTCCGCAAAGTGCTTCTGAATAATATGGACTGTCGAGGGCGGCGTCAAATGCGCCGACGTAAGACTTACGTTAGTAGTCGGAGGTATGCAGGTACCTCGCAGAGGAGCTGTCAAAGGCTCGAAACAAGGTGGCACCGTGAAATAAATTTTCGCCCTTGATTTGTATATTTTTATGCAAGTCAGGGGCGTTTTTGTTGTAGTATTAAGAAATATAAGATCAATACCGTATTTACGGCGTTGACTAAAAAATCCGAAAGGGGTCTTTAAAATGTCAGAAACAAAAATTCCGTACAAAATTTACTTAACAGAAAACGAAATGCCAAAGGCTTGGTACAATGTTCGTGCAGATATGAAGAATAAGCCGGCTCCGCTTTTGAATCCCGGCACATTACAGCCTATGACTGCACAGGAGCTTTCGCCGGTATTTTGCGATGAGCTTATCAAGCAGGAGCTTGACGATACGACAGCTTATTTTGAAATTCCGCAGGAAATAAGAGATTTTTACAAAATGTTCCGTCCTTCTCCGCTTATCAGAGCATATTGCCTTGAAAAGAAGCTCGGCACTCCGGCAAAAATTTACTATAAATTCGAGGGCAACAATACAAGTGGCAGCCACAAGCTCAATTCTGCTATTGCACAGGCATATTACGCAAAGAAGCAGGGCTTAAAGGGTGTAACAACAGAAACGGGAGCAGGACAGTGGGGCACGGCTCTTTCAATGGCTTGCTCATACTTTGACCTTGACTGCAAGGTTTATATGGTTAAGGTTTCCTACGAGCAAAAGCCGTTCCGCAGAGAGGTTATGAGAACCTACGGTGCGTCCGTTACTCCTTCTCCGTCAATGGAAACAGAGGTAGGAAAAAGGATTTTGGCAGAGCATCCGGGAACAACAGGCAGCCTTGGTTGTGCAATATCGGAGGCTGTTGAGGCGGCTACAACAAGAGAAGGCTACCGCTACGTTCTGGGAAGCGTGTTGAATCAGGTGCTTTTACATCAGTCTGTTATCGGACTTGAAACAAAAACTGCTCTTGATAAATACGGCATCAAGCCCGACATCATTATCGGCTGTGCCGGTGGCGGTTCTAACCTCGGCGGTCTTATTTCTCCGTTTATGGGCGAAAAGCTCAGAGGCGAGGCTGATTACAGAATTATCGCTGTTGAGCCGGCGTCTTGTCCGAGCTTAACAAGAGGTAAGTACGCATACGATTTCTGCGATACAGGTATGGTTTGCCCGCTTGCAAAGATGTATACGCTGGGCAGTGACTTTATTCCTGCAGCAAATCACGCCGGCGGACTTCGTTACCACGGTATGAGCTCAACTCTTTCTCAGCTTTACGATGACGGCTTGATGGAGGCTGTATCTGTTAAGCAGACAGAGGTGTTCGAAGCAGCCGAAAAATTTGCAAGGGTAGAGGGTATTCTTCCAGCTCCCGAAAGCAGTCACGCAATCAAGGTTGCTATTGACGAGGCGCTCAAATGCAAGGAAACAGGCGAGGAAAAAACAATCGTATTCGGTCTGACAGGTACGGGATATTTTGATATGGTAGCATATGAAAAATTCCACGACGGAGTTATGAGCGACTACATTCCAACAGATGAAGAAATCAAGGCAACTCTTGATAAGCTCCCAAAGGTTGAATAAGAAAAAATATAAGTAATAAAACAAGCGGCCAAAAAGCTATTGATACAGTTTTTTGGCTTGCTTTTTTGCTTTGTAACGCAAAAAAATGTTGACAAAGCAGTGCGATTTGTGTTATGATTAACACTTGACGGAGAGTGACAAAATCTGTTGTTGAAAGTGTTAAATGCACAGAATTTCACTGCTCTTTTTATGTATATTTTTAATAAATATATTTTGCTGTTAAAAGGGTAAACTAAATTTATCCTTTAACATAAATTCAATTTCTTATATTTCGGGAAAGGAGGAAAAATATGCCAACCTTTAACCAATTAGTACGTAAAGGCAGAGATGTTTCAGAGAAAAAAGCTAAGGCTCCTGCTCTTTTGGTAGGCTGGAACTCAAAGAAGAATTGTTCTATCGAGCAAAGCTCACCACAGAAGAGAGGCGTTTGCACAGCAGTTAAAACTGCTACACCTAAGAAGCCTAACTCAGCTCTCAGAAAAATTGCCAGAGTAAGACTTTCAAACGGTATCGAGGTTAGTTCTTATATACCGGGCGTTGGTCACAATCTGCAGGAGCACAGCGTTGTTCTTATCAGAGGCGGCCGTGTTAAAGACTTACCTGGTGTACGTTACCACATCATCAGAGGCACATTAGATGCTCAGGGTGTTGCTAAGCGTATGCAGGCTCGTTCAAAGTACGGCGCAAAGCGTCCAAAGGCAGGTAAATAAGAAATTGACTGACTACCCTAAGTTAATTAAGTAATTTAATGTAACTGTAATGCAATACAGATGCTTTTATATATATTGTATGAGCCTCTGTGTCGGCATACGGGAGTTTGTCGCTTTCGAGTACCTATGATATCTCAAATATTGTGAAGGAGGGAAGTAAAGTGCCAAGAAGAGGTTCAATCGCAAAACGTGATGTTTTGCCGGATCCGGTTTACAACTCAAAGTTAGTTACCCGTCTTATCAACAACATTATGTATGACGGAAAGAAGGGCGTTGCCCAGAAAATCGTTTATGGTGCTTTTGACATCATTTCAGAAAAGACAGGTAAAGAGCCACTTGAGGTTTTTGAGCAGGCTATGGAAAACGTAATGCCTGTTTTAGAGGTTAAGGCTCGCCGTGTGGGCGGTGCTACCTATCAGGTTCCTATGGAGGTTAGACCTGAAAGAAGACAGACCTTAGGCTTACGTTGGATTTCAAACTACTCAAGACTTCGTAGTGAAAGAACAATGAAGGAAAGACTTGCAGGTGAAATT
>CAMFTQ010000164.1 GCA_945988865.1 uncultured Anaeromassilibacillus sp. | reverse complement strand
CAATACAAGGCATAAGGGTGTCATTGTAGTTACATTTTTGTTATTGTTTAATACTAATACTAATAAAAAGTATAATAATAAAGGCTTTGCAATCAAATATTTTTAGAAAGTTGTTGAAAATATGATTTATTTATGCTATCATAACAAAAAGAATAATACACGGGGATATAACTCAGCCGGAAGAGTACCTGTCTGGCAGACAGGAAGTCGTCAGTTCGAATCTGATTATCTCCACCACCTAAAGGTCTGCTTTCGGCAGGCTTTTATTTTTTGCCATTTCGTTATATGCGATTTTTGCAGATTCTTTTGAGATAGTGCATTGTAATCTGTAAACCTTAACATTACGCAAAAAGCTGTCTAAAAGTCTTAAAAGGATTGATATATTTTCACCGTCAAGGTATGTAAGCGTCTGGCTCATCAAAACAGAAAAGGCTTCTTTGCTGTCTAACTGCGAAATACTGTTTTTGCTTGCTTTTTCTACCTTGCACACTCCGCCGACAGGAACTGCAATATTATTGTTGTTATCGTATTTACCTGAAAACGGATTTCCGCAGGCAAAAAACTCACCGTTAATTCTTCTGATTATCGGCTTGTCTTCGTTTATATACCTTACATCACTGCCGAAGCATTCACGCCACATTCTTGCGTGGGTTGACTTTCCGTCACCGCTGTTTCCGGTAAAAAGGTACGCTTTCCCATTATATTCTATTGCACAGCTGTGCAGAACAAAGCCATCAAAGCTGAGCATATTTTCAAAAAGCTCTGCTCCCTTTTGTGCATATTCAAGCATTTGGGGCGTTGCATTTTCATCACTTCTTACTTTTACAAGCTTGCTTTTGAAGCTGTCAAGATCAATGTGGGGTGTGATGTTTTTATCGTCTTTTACAAGGTACTTTTCTGCCCTGCTTTTCAAAAAATCGTATTCGGGCGTCAGCCTGACATAAAGCCCGCAAATAGAATAAATCATAGCTGTTCCCTTTCGTTTATAAACAGCAGAGCATATCCGCTATGGATTGTTATTTCGCTTTTGCTGTCGGTGAAAATGTTTGAAATACCTACCGCCGTAGAGCTTAAAACCTCTGCATTTTCAAGCGGATACTCTGTATTTTTATAAGATACAACTGCTTTATCGCAGGCAAAAGGGAAAAGAGAAAACGTTTTGCCCTTTAAATTTTCAAAACGATATGAACCCTCTTTAAGCATTGTCACCGTTTCATTTTCTGTTTTGATATATCCCTTGCAGTTTTTGTCTGCTATATATTGCAGAAGCGACACATTTGCAAAGCTGTGGTCAAATCGTCCGCCGAGTGCAGACAGAAGTAAAAATGTGTCACAGCCGATTTTTATTCCCTCATTTATACAGCAAAGTGTATCGGTTTCGTCCTTGTGAGTATCAAGGGTGATTGTTTTTTCTGCAATTTCTGCCTTATCACCCCTGAAGGAATCGAAGTCGCCTACTACTAAATTTGGTTTAACGCCAAGCTTTCTTGCATATTCAAGTCCGCCGTCTGCACAGATTATATAATCATCGTCTTTTATCTGTGATTTTATAAAAGCTAAATCTGTATTCGGGGCGGCGCAGATTATAACACATCTCATAATTTTCACCTTTTGCGGTTATTTCATTTGCCAAGGCTTAATATCCTTTACCTCGTTATACATAGCAACATAGCTCTGATGACGTGATAAGGGGATTTCGCCGTTTTCTACCGCCTTAATAACCGAACAGCCCTTTTCGCAAAGATGTGCGCAGGAATTAAACCTGCACGTGCCTAAGTACTTTTCAAATTCGGGAAAGCAGTATTGCAGATTTTCTTTTTCAATCATCTCGTATCTTTCAAGGTCAACCGTTGAAAATCCCGGAGTATCTGCCACATACCCGCCGTTTACCTTATAAAGCTCAACTGTTCTTGTCGTATGTCTGCCACGACCGAGCTTTTCGCTTATTTCGCCTGTTTCAAGGCTCAGATGAGGGAGAATCGTGTTCAGAAGCGTTGACTTTCCCACTCCGCTGTTGCCGATAAACGCAGTTATTTTGCCTGTTAAAAGCGAAAAAATCTCGTCTGCGCCCTCTTTTGTAACGCTTGAATATTCTATGGTTTTAATTCCTGCTCTTTTGTAAATCTCGGCAAATTTGCCGTCATTTTCAATATCTGTTTTTGATATGATGATAACAGGCTCAATCCCCTTATTTACGGCTGCCGCCGTCATTTTGTCAACTACAAGAGTATTAGGTGACGGATTTACTGTGGAGCATACGATAAACAGCGTGTCAAGGTTTGCAAGCGGAGGTCTTATAATGCTGTTTTTTCTGTCAAAGATTTTTTCTATTGACGCATAGCCGTCCTTCTGGATAGCTATTTCTACAGTGTCGCCTACAATGGGCGAATTGCCCCTTTTGCGAAAAATGCCTCTTGCTTTGCACTCATATACCTTATCGGCGGCTTCTGCATAGTAGAAGCCGCCGATTGATTTTGTCAGAATTGCGTTGATTTTGTCTGTCATATTTTTGTCACCGACAATCTATGGTTATTTACGATAAAGCATCGCTCTAAAACGCAGTCAGCAGATACACCGCTTAAGTTTCGCTGTAATCAGGATCTTCGTCAGGTGTTTCTGTCACAGGCTCGGTATCATCTTCGATATTTGGATCCGTTTCAGGCTCTGTGGTTTCTTCCTGCGTTGTCGGCTCTGTCGGCGGATAGCTATACATAATTGTATTTGTCACTGTGCCTGTCGCAAACTCAACAACATATTCTCTGTAAACCTCGCCGTTTAGCTCAATTACAACAGTTGACTTGCCTGTACCCTTTAGCTTAACCGAATAGGTACTGCTGTATTTAGGAACTACGTTCTTTGAATTCACATCATCTACAACTCCGTCAACAATGACAGAAAGAGCCACTGTATCACTTACACCGGTCGGCAGGTCAACGTGGATTTCAACCTCTTTTTCAGTTTCTTTACCTCCGCTGATTACAAGATTAACCTTGTAGCCCTT
>CAMFTQ010000163.1 GCA_945988865.1 uncultured Anaeromassilibacillus sp. | reverse complement strand
TTATTTCAACATTCGCAACGGCAAAAATCAGTGCCTACACTACAAATCCCGACACAAAGTATTCGGATAAAAAAATTCAAAACGGCAGTTTTGAACAAGGAGAAATCGCCTTCAGCAACGGTTACAAAGCTGTAAATAAAAGTACTGTGGAGTATTGGGATACAACAGCAACAGACGGAATGATTGAGTTTTTCAATAATGACACAAAGTATCATTTTGTGACAACATCAAACGCTAAGTATAAGAAGGTTGCTGACGGTGAACGTGCCGTTGAGCTTAATGCGAATGAGGAAAGCTCAATTTACCAAAGAATAAATACGGTTGCAGGCTCTACCTATACCTGGGGACTTTACCACAGAGGAAGAGAAAGAACAGACCGTATGGTGCTGATTATCGGACCTGAGCAACCGAACGATCCGGTTAAGACCTCAAGAACAGGCAGAGACCAGTTTATAAGAATCACAAATTGGCTCAAAAGGCAATACGGTGTTGATTATCCCGAAGTCGGCTGTTCAAAAAAATACACGGTTTATTCAAGACCTTTTGCAGCAAGCGGTAAATTTAAGGACGAATCGACCAATGAGGACGAGAACATCTCTTTAACTGCAACTAATGAAATCAATCAGGAGTGGAGCGTATGGGTTATATCTTCTCCTTACTGCAATACTAATGAAGAAACTACAGTAAACGGCTGGTCTGCATACGGTACAAACGCAGATGACGACATAAACGATATAATGAAGGGCGCAAGCAGCAACCTCGGCTATGACTGCACCTACACCGTTCCAAAGGGACAGACAAAAACAATCTTTGCATTCTGCTCTTTCTCATCGGGCAGAGCAACTCAGGATGATATAACCTACGGTAACTATCTCGACGGTGTTGATTTTAAGCTTTATCAGCCTGTTTCTTCATCAATTACAGAGGGTGGCATAGGCGGTGCTTATCTTGACAATATTTCGATAAAAAGTGATATTATCAGCGGTAATTCCTTATATACAATCGTCCCGGACGGAAAGTATTGTACGATATATACAACACGGTACAATGACGCAGTTCTCACGGATTGTGAATTTGCAGGTGCGTATGTAACGGTTAATAATCCCGACGGCACATCTGTCACGAGGTTTTTAACACCGTATAAGGGTACTATAAGCGAAGATGCTGACAAACAGGAGCTGGCAAAGGACTGGTTTATAGAAGATCCTTATACAGATGAAAACGGTAAAGAGTGGACGTATTATTTAAGAATCCCCATAACCTCGCCTGTGTCAGTTCATCTGGTTTATACAAAGGCTCCGTTTGTTTTGTATGATTCAAACGGTGGTACGGAGTACTACTTTTCTCCCGATAACACGGTAGGCGGTAATTTGGTAGGTTTTGCCGATTACTTTCAAAAGGTATTTGATAAAGAGATTGACGGTGAAAACTATTATGTAGATACATCTGACTATTACTCTAATTACATAGCAACCGTTGACGAAGCGGATCAGAAGGTAATAATTCCCGGTAAATATATTTCTCACGCCGCACTGCCTAACGACAACTGGGAGAAAAACAGTGACGGCACAAGTCCTCATAAATTCTGTGGCTGGAGCGTTTTAGACGCTGACGGAAAGCAGGTTGTTCTTGACGGCGAACATACTGCAACATACAATCCTACCGAAGGCAACGGAGGTATTGTATCATTTACAGATTCTGACGGCACTGTTGAAAATCTGCTGTTGGACGCTACGCACGGCGTTACGCTTTCTGCCCTGTGGAAATTCGTACACAGAGCGCAGGCACAAACCTATGTAAGTACGGGCAATGGCAAGGGCAATTATGAAAATTCAGCCGTAGGCGGAACCGTTACAGAAACACTGATTCCGGATGAATTAAGGAGCAGTGATATCAAGGAATATACAGAAACCGTCAACGGTGTGGAAAGAGTTGAATGTGTTGACGCCGCCGGTGAAATCGGCGACAAAATAATGTTTAAGGCAACGCCTGATTCTGAAAATGACTATGCCTTTGTGGGCTGGTATTACAGAGCAAAGCAGGCCGACGGAACGTATAAAGAAGAGCTGAGAAGTACGTCAACCGCAATAGCCGTTACTGTTGAAGAGGGTAAGCTCAACACATATTACGCAAGATTCCAAAAGAAATCAGTGCCTGTATTATTCTACTATTCTTCGACAGGCAGTAATGCTGATTATGATTATTATGATAAATCACCTGAAAATAAATACGGAAAGTATTTTCAGGAGGTTATTTTCGGCGATAAGGCTGTAAAGCCGTCAGGCGATTTAAAATCAGTTAAGACATGGTTTACTTCTCCCACCGAAAGAGGATCGGAGTATATCTTTGATTTTGAAAACACCGTAATAACTCAAGAAACCAAACTGTATGCAGGCCCGCCTTTTACTTACAATTATTTTAATTATTTCAGATTGCAAGAGCCTTGGAGCGTTGATGCATACGGTACATTAAAGTTTGACGGTAAATATATAGATTTAAAAAATGATACTGACGTTACAGATTTTAACGTTTATATGCTTAAGGGAACTGCTCCGGGTGAATCCGCACCGTCGCCGTCTGAGATAAAAAGAAATATAAGTACAGAAAAAGTCGGTAAGTCAGTTAATAATGATAAGCTGATCTTTAATTCTGTTACAAATAAAAATCAGAAATTCAACAGAGCTGGAGCCGACTACAATAATTTTTATCTGTTCAATATGAAAACGCCTGTCTGGGTTGTATTTGACTTTACATATAAGGGTGTTACGTACACAAGTACGGTTAAAGACAGATCGCTTGATAGCTGCATTACAACATATAAAGAACAAGCGCTATCGAACAACGGCTTATATACATCATATCCGCCTGAAACACAGAAACAGCTTCGCAAAGCGCAGGATGCTGTGCTGGACAGCATTAAGAAAATGTATGATGAGGTATCAAAATTCGAAATTTCCGAGCCGACTGTATATGCCAATGCAAACAGCGTCAGCGGTCTTACTTAT
>CAMFTQ010000162.1 GCA_945988865.1 uncultured Anaeromassilibacillus sp. | reverse complement strand
TCCCGAGGGTACGGCAGGTGCGGCAAGAGCACTTCTTGAACACGCACTGTATAATGACGGCTTGCCTGTAAAAGCAAGCTACTTTGTTTCTTGCTATCGCTACGAAAAACCGCAGGCAGGCAGACAGCGTGAATTTCACCAGTTCGGTCTTGAGATGTACGGCACATCCTCACCGGCGGCAGACGCCGAGCTTATAAGTGCGGCAGCCTCAATTTTTGAAAGACTGCAAATAACAGGACTTCGACTTGAAATAAACTCAATCGGCTGTCCCGAATGCAGAAAAAAATATCATCAGGCGCTAAGGGAATATTTTGAAGGCTACAAGGACGAGCTTTGCGAAACGTGCCTTTCAAGGCTTGAGAGAAACCCGATGAGAATACTCGACTGCAAAAGTCCGATTTGCTCAAAAATCGCAGAAAATGCACCAAAGGTGCTTGACTTTCTCTGTGATGAGTGCAAGGAGCATTTTGACGGCGTTAAGAAATATCTTGACGCAGCAGAAATTGAATATACGGTAAATCCGTCTATCGTGCGTGGCCTTGACTACTACACAAAGACCGTTTTTGAATTTGTAACAGACTTTATCGGCGCACAGGGTACAGTCTGTGGCGGCGGTCGCTATGACGGACTTATTGAGCAATTAGGCGGAAAGCCATTGCCGTCGCTCGGCTTTGCGGTAGGTCTTGAAAGACTTTTGATGCTTATGCAGGCGCAGAATATTGAAATTCCAAAGCCTGACGAATGTGACATTTACATAGCCGCTATGGGTGACGAGGCACAGCTTGAAGCGTTTAAGCTGACAAAGCTGTTAAGACAAACGTCACTAAAGGCGCAGTGTGATGTTGTCGGCAGAGGACTTCGTGCGCAGATGAAGTACGCAGACAAAATCGGTGTAAAATTCAGCATTGTCTTAGGCGACAGCGAAATACAAGAGAAAAAAGCAAAGGTCAAGAATATGCAGACAGGCGAGCAGACTGAAATCTCACTTGAAAGCAAGGATTTTATTTTCGAAATAATCAATCTGTTTACCCAAAGTCAGCAGTCGCCGACAGCGTATTTTTTCACAGAGGATAAAGGAGAATAATCAGATGGCAGAGTTTATGACAGGCTTGAAAAGAACAAGCTACTGCGGAGATTTAAGAATAGAAAACGCAGGGCAAGAGGTTACGGTCTGTGGCTGGGTACAGCGTCAGCGTGACTTGGGACAGCTTATTTTTATAGATTTACGTGACAGAACAGGCATAGTGCAGCTTGCTTTTGATGACAGCACAGACAAAGAAATTTTTGAAAAAGCATTTAACGCAAGAAGCGAATACGTGCTTGCTGCTAAAGGCGTTGTAAGAGAAAGAAGCTCAAAGAGCGACAAAATCGCAACAGGCGATATAGAAATTGAGGTAACAGATTTGCGTGTGCTGTCAAAGGCACAGACTCCACCCTTTGAAATTGTTGACAAGTCAAGCACAAACGAGGAGCTTCGCTTAAAATACCGTTATCTTGATTTGCGCAGAAAACCGCTTCAGGATAACATCATAATGCGTTCAAAAATCGCAAAGACAGCCAGAGATTATTTCTACGAAAACGGCTTTATCGAGATTGAAACTCCGATGATGATTAAATCAACTCCCGAGGGCGCAAGAGATTACCTCGTACCCTCAAGAGTTCATCAGGGCAGCTTTTACGCTTTGCCGCAGTCACCGCAGATTTACAAACAGCTTTTGATGCTTTCGGGCTTTGACCGCTACATTCAGCTTGCAAGGTGCTTTCGAGATGAGGACCTTCGTGCCGACCGTCAGCCTGAATTTACGCAGATTGATATGGAGCTTTCGTTTGTTGACGCAGACGACATTATGCAGATAAACGAGGGACTTTTCAAGCGAATTTTCAAGGACGTTTTAGGCAAGGAGCTTGAAACACCGTTTGAGAGAATGACCTACACAGAGGCTATGGAAAAATACGGCTCAGACAAGCCTGATATTCGCTTCGGTATGGAAATCTGCAATATTTCAGACTTAGTAGCCGATTGTGGCTTTGGTGTGTTCAAGGGCGCAGTAGATAACGGCGGCTCTGTAAGAGCGATAGTTGCAAAAAATGCAGCACAAGCGCTGACAAGAAAAGAAATCGACAAGCTGACAGAATTTGTAAAGGGAATAGGCGCAAAAGGACTTGCCTTTATCAGATGGGTTGACGAAAAGCCTGCCTGCTCATTTGCAAAGTTTATGACTGACGAGGAGCTTTCATCAATTATAGAGCGTACAGGCGCAGAAAAGGGCGACGTTGTTCTCTTTGTTGCCGACAAAAATTCAGTTGTTCTGTCAACGCTCGGCGCACTTCGACTAAACGTTGCCAAAAAACTCGACATTATCCCCGACACATTCAAGTTCCTGTGGATAGTTGACTTCCCGTTCTTTGAATATGACAAGGAATCAGGCGAGTGGCTTGCTATGCACCACCCGTTCACAATGCCGAGAGAGGACTGCTTGCAGTACCTTGACAGCGATCCGTCAAAGGTTATCGCAAAGGCATTTGACCTCACGCTAAACGGCACAGAGCTTTCAAGCGGTTCAATCAGAATCACCGACTATGAGCTTCAGCAGAGAATGTTCAGAGCCTTAAAGATGACAGATGATGAGATAAACGCAAAATTCGGCTTCCTTGTAGAAGCGTACAAGTACGGCGCACCGCCACACGGCGGAATGGGCATTGGCCTTGACAGAATTGCTATGCTTTTAAGCGGAGCTGACAGTCTGCGTGATGTAACAGCCTTTCCGAAGGTACAAAACGCAAGCGAGCTTATGTCTGCCTGTCCTTCACCGGTTGACGATGAAAGTCTGAGTGTTCTGGGAATTTCAGTAAATAAGACAGAGTAATATATAGTGTTGTTTATCAAACTTTGAGGTTATGCGTAGGCTCCCCTTAGTAAGGGGAGCTGTCGGCTTCGCCGACTGAGGGGATTGTTTAGCACCTTTACTTTGGCTTTGTGCAAAAGTTCTGTTTTGTTCATTACCCACAACCC
>CAMFTQ010000161.1 GCA_945988865.1 uncultured Anaeromassilibacillus sp. | reverse complement strand
TCCCCTTGCTAAGGGGAGCCTACATAGAGGAACCCTTCATTTACTAAAGTAATCTGACACATTATTTCTTTAATCAAAAATTATAAAAACAGCCCGCAATTAAGCGGGCTGAAAACATATAAAAGCAGAAAGAGGATTTGTTTTCCCCGTTTGTTTTATACAGTATTGCAAAATAAATCTGCAAAATTATTTATTGTCAATTCTGCCGTAAAGACCGAATTCTGCACCCTCGTTTATAGGCTCTCTTTTCGGACTGTCAGACATCTCATTTTGACTTTTGTTGTAGCGTGGCTTGTTGTTGTATGAACGCTTGCCGAACTTGTTTTTGTTGTAACCGCCCTTGTGATAGCTTGGCTTTGCATTAGGGTCAGGACCTATAACAACGTGACGGTAAATGCTTTCGCCCTCACTCCAAGAAATTGCGCCGTTTACCTTTTGAACTGCAGTATGTATAATACGTCTTTCGTAAGGATTCATCGGCTCAAGCGATGTTTTATAGCCTGTTTTTACTGCCTTAAACGCAAGCTTTCTGCCGAGAATTTCAAGAGTTTTTTCTCTTTTTTCTCTGTAATTGCTTGTGTTAATTGTAATTCTGTAATAAGAATTGTCAACGTGATTTGCAACAAGTCCTGTTAAATATTGCAAAGCGTCAAGAGTTTCGCCTCGTCTGCCGATAACTGCGCCTATCTGCTCGCCCTCGATGTTGATTTCTGCTGCATTTTCGTTTTCTGTTACAGTCATTTCTACATCTGTAACCTCCATAGCAGCAAGCACGTCCTTAAGGTACTGTGCAGCAACCTCAACAGGAGTTTGCTTAATAAAAACTCTTACCTTTGCAGGACAACCGCCGAAAAGACCGAAAACCTTTTTTTCAGGCTCCTGCAAAATTTCAAATTCAGTTTCATAGGATTCTACGCCAAGCTCCTTGGCACCGTTTTCTCTTGCCTCTTCAATAGTACTACCGATTCCGATTGCTTCCTTAATCAAAACCATACACCTCTGTTATTTTCTAAAATATATTACTTCTTCTTTACATTTACTCCGGAAGAAGGGTTGTAATCGTATTTAACCTGTGCTTCCTCTATCTCAAGCAGTGCTACGTGCTGAGCCTCTGCCTTTGCAGTTATTGCAGTCGGGTTATAGAATTTGTTTGTAATAACCGACTGAATAAAGCCGATAATCGTAGAGAAAATCCAATAAAAACCTACCGCCGCAGGAACGATAAACGAGAAATAAACCGATATAAGCGGCATAGCAAGGAACATAAACTTCATACAGCCCTGCTGCTGCTCCATAGGACTGCCCTTCATCTTCATCATAAACAGTTGTGAGCCGATTGATGTTACAAAGCAGAGTACAGGAATAATCAGATAAATTGAAAAACCAAATCTCTGCGGAGTAGCAAGAAGGTCAAGACCTAAAAAGTTAAAGTTATTACCTAAATCAATAATCTGAGAAATCTGCTCAGACGTAAAAAGTGTTTTAATATACTCTGCATCACTTATTGCAGGAAAAACCTTTAACAGCTCAATCTGAGCATACGCTGTATTAGCAGAAACTGCCGCACCGGGAATTGTATTCATATATGCAACAGCCGAATTTACAGCCTCAGAATTCAAGTGAAGTGTGTTTGTCAGCGGATAAGCAACTGCGTAGAATACACCGAGCATCAGAATAAGCGGAATAAAAGAGGTAAGACAACCGCTTGTGGGACTTACTCCCTCTTTTGCATAGAGCTTTTGAAGCTCCTCGTTATATTTTTGTCTGTCGTTTGCGTATTTTGCCTGAAGCTCTCTCTGTTTTGAGGCTAACCTTGCATTTCCTGCCATAGATTTTTGCTGTTTGATATTCATAGGGAACATCAAAAGCCTTGTTACTACCGTAAAAATAATGATAGCAACGCCGTAATTTCTGACAAGATAATATGCTCCCCAGAGCAAATATCCGAACAGACCTCCGAAAAATCCGAATATATCCATCATTATAAAAAACCTCTTTGTTGTACCTTTTTCAAATAAACAAATAACAAGTCATTTTCTTTTTACTTTCTTTTCGGGAACAGGGTCATACCCTCCCTTTGAAAAAGGATTGCATCTTAAAATTCTAAAGACGGTGAGCAAGCCGCCCTTAAATGCGCCGAACCTTTCTATCGCCTCAAGTCCGTACTGTGAACAGGTCGGATAATACTTGCACGACGGTAAGGTATGCACAGAAATATATTTTTTGTAAAATCTGATCAGCCACAGAAATATTTTTTTCATTATTTATACTTCCAAAAGCTATTAAAATTATTTTTGCTGATTTTTAAGAACGCCGGCTTTTTTAAAATGCTCCTGCATAGCCTTTTTAATCTGATTACTTTTTACAAAAGGAGTTTTGCCTCTTGCTACAAAAACAAAATCAAAGCCGGGCTTTAAATCCTCGTAAAGCTCAAAATATGCTGCTCTTATAACTCTTCTTGCACGGCTGCGTAATACAGCCTTGCCTACTTTTTTGCCGGTGGTAATTCCAAAACGCAGGTTATTATTTCTGTTTTTTAATACGTAAGTAACCAAAACGGGACTTACAAAGCTTTTACCCTTGTGATAAAGCCTTTGAAAATCTCTGTTTTCTTTTAAAGTGACATATTTTTTCATAAAATCACCGTGCAAAAGCCGAAAATTGAAACAATAAAAAGAAAGACCACTTGAGTAAGTGGTCTTCATTTTATTAATAAGACAACTTCTTTCTACCTTTTGCTCTTCTGCGAGCTAACACCTTGCGACCGTTTCTGTCTGACATTCTCTTTCTGAAGCCATGCTCTTTCTTTCTGTGAAGCTTTTTAGGCTGATATGTTCTCAGCATTTAAACCCCTCCTTTCGGGTACATAACCTTGCAAGTTAGCATTATACCTTATATTTTGCTTCTCGTCAATAATATTTTGCACTTTTTTTCTTTAAAAGCTCAAAATTTTTATACACATAAAATTTATTACAATATGTAGTGTTTTGTAAAATTGAATACACCTGTCTCTTATACA
>CAMFTQ010000160.1 GCA_945988865.1 uncultured Anaeromassilibacillus sp. | reverse complement strand
ATGTTCTTCTTTTCTCCGCTGTTGTAAAATCTGTCGGGGAAAATCTGATACATTACACCGCCGACAGGCCAGTCGGGAGTTTTGAATCCCTTTTTGTAGCTTGTAAGCTGCCAGCTTCTGCCCGGAGAACGTTCGATAGAGCTTTTGGTGTCTGCGTCACCGGGTACAACATAGCGAGGACCCTCTGCTGTTCCGAGCTTAAAGCTGTACCAGTAAATACCGACATTTTCAGGTGTAAATTCACATTCCCAGATAGCGTGGTCACCGTCAAAATTTCCGCTCCAGAACATAGGCACGAACGCCCAGTCATAGCCGAAATCGTATTTTATTGCAACCTCTGCCTTTGTGCAGCGAAGCCAGATAGGCAGAAGCAGGCGCAAATGCACGGTAGTGCCTTGCTCAACAGCTCCGAACGGTGAACGGTAAAATGAGTTTCTTGAGTTAAAGGGAACAGGCATATAATACACTTCCTAACTGAAAAATAATAAATCGAAATAAAGACTTTGTTAAATTTATGAAAATTCTTTACCAAAGCACAACTGTATTTATAATATCATAAGCAGTAATTCATTTCAAGATTTTAAACGAAATCTTTTAGTGAAATTAAATTTGTATAACGTAAAGAATAATTTATCAATTTTTTACAAATTTTTACAAAACACTTTAAATCCGGCGGTGTTTGTATTATAATTAGAATGGATAATTTTATAGAATAAATTTGGTAACAGGGGCGATAAAATGGGTAAGGAAAAAAAGGTGACTGTAAATATCGCAGGACAGCGCTTTCCTCTTATAACAGATGAAAGAGAGGATTATATTTTACAGCTTGCAAATATGGTTGAAGGCAAAATGAAGAGCGTTTCGTTTTCAAGTCCAAAGCTCAGCCGTGACGGATGTGCAACGCTTGCTGCACTTGATTTTTGCGATATGCTTGAAAAGGAAAGATACGAGCATACAAGGTGTAAATCAGAAAACAAAAAGCTTCGACTTGAGCTTAAAAATGCGGAGCAGTCAAAGGAAGCCTTGAAAATTGAGCTTGACGAAGCAAAGAAAAAGGCAGAGCTTTTAGCTAAAGAAAATGAAAGGCTGAGAAGTGACGCATCGCACCTGATAGCTCAGCAGAAAAAAAGAGAGCTTAACCCCGGCAAAACAATGCTTTCAAGCGGAAGAATCAACAAAGGCACTGAAAATGGCAAAAAAACAGGCGAAGGTTCAACAGGCAACAGCAGCGCTGTAAAAAGCGAAAAATCAGATGACAAAGAGGACCCACGGCAGTATAGCTTTTTTAAATATTTCTTGTAATCAATCATATATAGGATATGTAAACAAGCGGCAGTCTGACTGTCGCTTATCTTTTCCCCTCACACATTAAATTATTTGACATTTTCAAAAATTGGTATAAAATCAATCGTGGGTGAATTTTATGACTAAGGATTTAACTAAGGGTTCGGTAACTAAAAATCTGATATTTTTTACACTGCCTATGTTTGTAAGCGTTGCATTTCAGCAGATGTATAACCTTGCCGACAGCATAATAGCCGGTAAGTTTGCAGGCAAGCAGGCGCTGGCGGCTGTCGGCGCTTCGTACCCTGTGACTATGCTTTTTATTGCTATAGCCTTGGGCGCAGGTATCGGTGTTTCTGTTGTGATTTCTCAGTTTTTCGGCAGAAAGGATATGGGCAAGCTTAAAACGGCGGTCAGCACATCGCTGATTTCCGTTTTTATTCTTAGCGTTATCCTGACAGCGATAGGGGTGATATTCAGCACACCTATATTAAAAATGCTAAGTACAGGCAGTGATATTTTTGAGGCAAGCAAGTTGTACCTTGATATATACATATGGGGACTTGTTTTTCTGTTCATATATAATATATCAACAGGAATTTTCACAGCTATGGGCGATTCCAAAACTCCGCTTATCCTGCTTATTGCTTCATCTGTTTTGAATATTGTTCTTGATATGGTATTTGTAATCGCTCTGAAAATGAGTGTTGCAGGCGTTGCGTTGGCAACCTTTATTGCACAGGGTGCGGCATCAATTCTTGCTTTTATGCTTTTACTTTACCGCATTAAGAAGATGAATATAACAGAAAAAAGCGAGCGGTTTTCTTTTACAATTTTTAAAAGCATTTGCTTTATTGCAGTGCCGAGCATAATTCAGCAGAGCTTTGTATCTGTCGGCCAGCTGTTTATTCAGGGACTTATCAACAGCTTAGGCACAGACGTAATTGCAGGCTACAGTGCGGCTATAAAGCTCAATGTTTTTGTTATAACGTCGCTTAACACTATCGCAAACGGAGTTTCAACGTTTTCTGCACAGAATATCGGCGCAGGCAAAATCGACAGAGTTAAAAAAGGCTTTAAAACAGGTGTAATGCTCAATTCGGGAGTAGGAGCTGTTTTCTCACTTTTATATTGTTTCTTGAGTCAGCAGATGATAGGGATGTTTCTTAATTTGTCGGAAACAGGCGCTGTGTCTGCGGGAGAATGGTTTTTGTGGATAATTTCTCCGTTTTATGCGGCGGTTGCCGTAAAGCTCGTCTGTGACGGAATATTAAGAGGCGCAGGCTATGTCAGGGCTTTTATGACATCAACCTTTTCCGATTTGATTATAAGAGTTGTACTCTCTTATATTCTTGTAAATTTTATGGGCGAATACGGAATATGGACAGCATGGGTAGTCGGCTGGCTGGTAAGTACTGTTATAGCCCTGAGCTTTTACCTTTCAAAAAAATGGGTAAAGGCGATGCACTCGTAAAAAGCAGCTCCCCTCTGAGAAAGAGGGGAGCTGTTTTTTAAAAAAGGATTGCAATTATGAATAAAGAAAAGAAAAATTCAAATTATTTGCCGATTGCAAATCCTGTGTCGATACCTGCAACGTATCTCTGGATTGCAGTAGCGTCGTTTACGTTTACCTTTGTATCTGCGTTTACATCAGCAGCCTTTGTCTGTGCTTCTGTAAGCTCTACGATAAATGCAGCAGCTCTTTGAATCATTGTTACGTCCTTGATTTTAACATCACCGTCGCC
>CAMFTQ010000159.1 GCA_945988865.1 uncultured Anaeromassilibacillus sp. | reverse complement strand
ACACCTAAGCCTTCGTCGGCAGCGTCAGATGTGTATAAGAGACAGTCAGAAAAGAGTTGCACCTATGGTAAAGGACACCGTTATCTGCGATATAGGCCCTGTTATCGGCACACACGTAGGCTCAGGAATGGTAGCGCTTCTTTTCCTTGGCAAGCGTGATATCACAATGTGATTTCGTAAAAATTTATCATAAAAATCAGGCACACAGAATTTTCGTCTGTGTGCCTTTTGTATTTCTATATATTATTGTTATGCTGTGTGCGACGCTCTTTGCTTTTCTATATTTTCCTTTAGCATCATATCCTTGACCTTCATAAGCCTTGTTTGTGTGCTTCGCTCATTTTCGTCAAGCTTCATAGTAATATATTTAATTTGCTGTTGAGTCTGCGGAATCATCACGTGCTCAAGTGCGTTTACTCGTCTGCGTGTTTTTTCGATTTCTGATGCCATAAGCTGACAGGACTTTTCTACCTGTGCAAGCCTTAGCATATCGGGCATAATGTCTGCAAGCGACTGCACGGCATCGTCTAAATCAGATGAGGTAAACGCAAAGCCGTAGGAAAAAATATCGTTAGCGTCGGGTGTGCGTGTTTGCAGATTAAAAACGGGAATATCTACGCTCATTACGTTTTCTTTTGAAACGTCAATTGTAATTTCCTGCTTTGGTGCTAAAAGTGCAGCATTTAATACCTCATCAGACATTGAAGCACGTGCAAGCACGAAGTTCTTGTTAGCAGAGCTTATTCCCTTTTCAACACGCTCTCGAAGCTCTTTATTTTCTCTGACTAAATCGAGAAATCTGCGCATAAGCTCATCACGCTTATCCTTTAACAGCTTGTGTCCTCTTGTTGCTGTTACAAGCTTTTTCTTTAAGCGTGTAAGCTCCATACGTGTTGGATTTACTTGTTTGACAGCCATAAAAAATCACCTTACTTGCCGTAATACATATCAAGGTATTTATCGTCAATACGCTTTAGCTCGCTTCGAGGGAGAATTGACAGAAGCTTCCAGCCTATATCGAGCGTTTCTTCTATATCTCTGTTAGCGTCATAGCCCTGTGAAACATACTCCTTTTCAAAGGCGTCTGCAAATTTAGCGTACAGCTTATCAATATCGGTAAGTGCCGCTTCGCCGAGGATTACCATAAGCTCCTTTGCGTCCTTGCCACGTGCGTAGGCGGCAAAAAGCTGGTTCATTGTATTTGAATGATCCTCTCTTGTTTTGCCCTTGCCTATTCCCTTATCCTTAAGACGTGAAAGTGAGGGCAGAACGTCAATAGGCGGAATTACATTTTTGCGGTAAAGCTCACGGCTTAGAATAATCTGACCCTCTGTGATATAGCCTGTCAGGTCGGGTATCGGGTGAGTTTTATCGTCCTCGGGCATTGTCAGAATAGGAATTAAAGTAATTGAGCCGTCTTTGCCCTTTTGTCTGCCGGCTCTTTCATAAAGAGTTGCAAGGTCAGTATACATATAGCCGGGGTAGCCTCTTCTGCCTGGGACTTCCTTTCTTGCGGCTGATACCTCTCTTAATGCGTCTGCGTAGTTTGTAATATCTGTCATAATTACAAGCACGTGCATATTTTCTTCAAATGCAAGGTATTCTGCGGCAGTCAGCGCCATACGAGGTGTTGAGATACGCTCAATGGCGGGGTCGTTTGCAAGATTTATAAAAAGAACGGTTCTGTCGATAGCGCCTGTTTCTTTAAAGCTTTCTATAAAGAAGTTTGACTCCTCAAAGGTAATACCCATAGCGGCGAATACTACTGCAAAGGTTTCGTCATTACCTCTGACCTTTGCCTGACGTGCAATCTGTGCCGCCAGATTTGCGTGGGGTAAGCCTGAGGCTGAGAATATCGGCAGCTTCTGACCTCTTACAAGCGTATTCAATCCGTCAATAGCCGAAATACCTGTTTGTATAAACTCCTGCGGATAATTTCTTGCCGCCGGATTCATCGGCAAGCCGTTAATATCCATTCTCTTTTTCGGGAGAATTTCGGGGCCGCCGTCAATAGGTCTGCCCATACCGTCAAATACACGTGAAAGCATATCCTTTGAAACGCCAAGCTCCATACTTCTGCCCAAAAAGCGAACCTTTGAATTCGACAGGTTGATACCGGCTGATGAGTCAAAAAGCTGAACGAGCGCATCACCGCCGTTTATTTCAAGAACCTTACAGCGGCGAACCTCACCGCTTGCAAGCTCTATTTCTCCCAAGTCGTTATAATTAACATCGGTGACGTCCTTAACAAGCATCAAGGGGCCTGAAACCTCTTCTATAGTTCTGTATTCCTTTGGCATTAGCTTTCGCCTCCTTGTGAAACGAGTGTTTCTATATCAAACTCAAGCTGATTTTTAATATCCTCGTATATTTTCCTGCGGTACATACTTAAATCTGCCTATTCTCTCACGTACAGGCAAGCCTATCAGCTTTTCAACGTCTGCGCCCTTTGACAGTGCGTCTGTTGCAAGGTCGAAATACTCAAGTATCAGCTTTAGCATCATAAGCTGTTTTTCAAGCGTTGTATATGTGTCTGTTTCGTGGAATGCGTTCTGATGCAAAAAGTCCTCACGAACGGAACGTGCAGCCTCTAACTTAATTCTGTCGGGAGCTGACAGAGCGTCCATACCGACAAGCTTTACGATTTCTTCAAGCTCTGCTTCCTCCTGAAGAATGTGCATAATTCTTCCTCGGCAGTCCATCCAGCTTTCATCAACGTTTTCTTTGTACCAGTCTGCCATTGAGTCAACGTACAACGAGTAGCTTGTCAGCCAGTTCACAGCCGGGAAATGACGTTTGTATGCAAGTGAGGAATCAAGTCCCCAGAACACCTTTACAATACGGAGCGTAGCCTGAGATACAGGCTCTGAAATATCACCGCCGGGAGGTGAAACAGCGCCGATAACAGACAGTGCGCCTTCTTTTTCCTCTGATGAATTTATAATCACTCTGCCGGCACGTTCATAGAACTGTGCGAGACGTGAGCCTAAATATGCAGGATAACCCTCTTCACCGGGCATTTCTTCAAGTCTGCC
>CAMFTQ010000158.1 GCA_945988865.1 uncultured Anaeromassilibacillus sp. | reverse complement strand
AAAAATAACGGCAGGATATATCTGTTTTAAGATATACTCTGCCGTTTTATTCTATTCTATTGGATGTATGAAAATGTTGGGGAATGTGTAGGCTCACCTTAGCAAGGGAGCCTACTCATATCTCTAATTTTTGAAAACAATCGAAGGATAATATCACATTTTATCAGGACAGGTAATGTTAAACATCATCAGAACATTCTTAATTACAGTCTTGACAGCTATGCAAAGATTAAGTCTTGCCTGCATAAGTCCCTCGTTTTCGCCCTTGACACGGCAGGCGTTGTAAAACTTGTGGAAAAGCGTTGCAAGCTGTGTTACATAGCGTGTAATTCTTGTCGGGTCATAATCCTTTGCGGCGCTTATTATCTCGTCTGTATATGCAGCAAGGTGGTTGATAAGCTCAAGCTCCTCGCTTTCTCTTAGCATCATAAGCTCTGCGTCAGTGCAAGCTCTTGCTGTTATTGCGTCATTTTCAAGTGACTTTATAATACTGCAAATTCTTGCGTGAGCATACTGAACGTAGTAAACAGGGTTCTGATTATCCTGAGTTACTGCAAGGTCAAGGTCAAAGTCAACGGGAGTGTTTGCTTCTCTTGTGTTGAACAAAAATCTTGCACTGTCAACAGGCACTTCCTCAAGCAAATCGCCAAGCTGAATTGCCTTGCCTGTACGTTTGCTCATTCGTACAAGCTCGCCGTTTCTCATAAGCTTAACAAGCTGCATAAGCACAACGTCAAGACTGTCGCCGTCATAGCCGATAGCGTCCATAGCGCCTTTAAGTCGCATAACGTGGCCGTGGTGGTCGGCACCCCAGACGTCAATCAGAGTTTCAAATCCTCTGTCAAATTTATTCTTGTGATAAGCAATATCAGCCGTAAAATAGGTGGGATTGCCGTTTTGTCTTATCAGAACATCGTCTTTTAGCTCAAGGTTGTCAATGTACTTCTGACTTTTTCCCTCGGCAAGGAGCTTGTTTGTCAGCACCTCTTTGTTTTTGTACCACAAAGCGCCGTCCTTTTCGTATGTCAGACCTTTTTCTTTTAACAAATCAACAACAGCCTGAACCTGACCTGACTTGTGCAGCTCGCTTTCCATAAACCACTTGTCGTAATTTATTCTGTACTTAGCCATATCCGACTTCATTTTGTTGATGTTCTTAGGCAGCGCAAAATCTACAAGAGCTTTTTTGCGTGTTTCGCTGTCAACCTTCAACAGGCTGTCGCCGTTTTCGTCAGCATAGAGTTTTGCAAGGTCTGTTATATCCTCGCCCTGATAGCCGTCCTCGGGGAACTCTATTTCATCACCCTTATAAATCTGCAAATATCGTGCCTCTAACGAGCAAGCAAACTTTTCAATCTGATTGCCTGCGTCATTTACGTAAAATTCTCTCCATACGTCATAGCCTGACGCATCAAGTACAGCAGCAAGGCAGTCACCTAAAGCACCGCCTCTTGCGTTGCCCATATGCATAGGACCTGTCGGGTTAGCCGATACAAACTCAACCATAACCTTTTTGCCCTTGCCGAAGTCGCTTCTGCCGTAGCTGTCGCCTTCATTTTCAATATCCCTTAAAACTCCTGCATAGTAGCTCGGAGCAAAGAAAAAGTTGATAAATCCGGGGCCTGCAATTTCGCATTTTGTAAAAAATGTGTTGTCAAGCACAAGGTTGTTTTTTATTTCCCCGGCAATTTTAAACGGAGGCATCTTAAATGCTCTTGCGCCTACCATAGCGGCATTTGTGGCAAGGTCGCCGTTTTTTCTGTCTGCAGGTGTTTCAATGATAAACTGCGGAATCTCTGATTGTGGCAAAGCTCCGTTTTCAATAGCCTTTTTAATTGCGTCTGTAACTGCTTTTTCTAATTGCTTTACTGCAATAGCTGCTGTTTTTGACATATCATTCTACTCCTTTATGCTTAATTGTAATTTTAAATTCATTTCTGCTTGCAAAGCCTGCGTTAAAATCGAGCGTATAGCTTACAAAAAGCTCTCCGCCGTCATCGTTTAAATTGTTATCTATAGTATCTGCAAATACGCCTATCATCAAATCCCCGACAGGTGTGCCGTAGTGACATTGATGCCTGACATTCTTTTGCAGAACAAGCCTTGACGATACATCGCCCGAGCGCATAATCGTTACCTTATCCCCGTCAACCTTAACTGTGTTACTGCAAAAGTTGTTAGGATTATCGCTGTCGTATTCCTTGTAATTTATGTAGCGTTTACCGTTTTTCATAATATAGCTGCCGGTTGTCATTACTTCTACAGTGTCCTTGTCACCGTCAAGCTCCTGTGTGCCGATAATCGAAATTATGTAGTTGTTATCCATTAGATTTCACCAATAAAAATCAGTACTGTTCAATGTCTATCTGAGTTACGGTGCTGTCAATATCCTTGCCCAAGAATAAATCGGCAACAGAAGAAAAGCCGACGGGAGTGTCGCTGACGTAAAATTCACATAATCCTTCTTCTTTATTGTCAGAAAGCAGACCGTTTTCCTTTAACAGCTTAGCAGCATATATCGCCGTTTCCTTTCCGCTGTCAACAAGCGTTACCGTTTTGCCCATTTCGTTCTGAATAGCCTCTCTTAAAATAGGGTAGTGGGTACAGCCCATTATAACGGTGTCAACGTTCTGTTCTTTAAGAGGTGCTAAATACCTTTTTACAACAAGCTGAACAACAGGGTCGTCTGCGCTTATAAAGCCGTTTTCAACAAGCGGAACAAACAAGGGGCAGTCCTGCTCAAAAACCTGAATTTCACTGTTGAAATGTGACAGATATTTCTTGTAGCTGTGGCTGTTTATGGTAGCCGTAGTGCCGATAACACCGATTTTGCCGTTTTTTGTGATTTTAGCGGCGGCATATGCGGTGGGGGAAACAACGCCTGTGTAAAGCACATTTAGGCTGTTTTCAAGGTAATCCTTTGCAACAGAGCTTGCAGTACCGCAGGCGGCAATTATCATTTTAACATTGTGGCTAAGCAGAAAATCAGCGCTGTCTCTTATACACATCTCCGAGCCCACGAGACGCTACGCTATCTC
>CAMFTQ010000157.1 GCA_945988865.1 uncultured Anaeromassilibacillus sp. | reverse complement strand
TATATAGACTGGACGTATTGGGTGTTTGTAATCCCTTGCCTTATCATATCGGCAATCTGCAGCGCAAATGTAAACGGCACCTTCAGCAAATATTCCAAAATTCAGAATTCAAGAGGTATTACAGGCGCACAGGCGGCGCAGAGAGTTCTGCAAAGCAACGGTGTAACAGGCGTCAGAATTGAAATGGTATCAGGACATCTTTCGGACCATTTTGACCCACGAACAAACGTAATCAGGCTTTCAGAGTCGGTTTATAACAGCACAACGGTAGCGGCAGTCGGAGTAGCATCTCACGAAGCAGGACACGCAGTACAACACGCACAGGGCTATGTGCCGAATAAAATCAGAGGCGCTATTATACCTATAGTAAATATCGGCTCAAGTCTCGGCTGGATACTTGTTCTTATAGGACTGTTTCTGCCTGTTGAATATACGATGGTTTTAAATATCGGTTTAATCCTTTACAGTGCGTCAACAGTTTTTACACTCGTTACACTGCCTGTCGAATTTAACGCTTCCTCACGTGCTATGAGAACAATTCGTGAAACAAATCTTTTGTCAGACAGCGAGTGCAAGGGCGCAAAAAGAACGCTTCAAGCGGCTGCTATGACGTATGTAGCGGCGGCGCTCACCTCAATAATGCAGCTTTTAAGACTTATACTGATAGCTAACAGAAGAAATGACCGTTAAGGACGATACAATGATAAATCCAAGAACAGCAGCATTTAATGTGCTTTTAAAAATTGAAGAGGAGGGTGCATACTCAAACATAGCAATCAATAACGCTATAAAGGAGTATGAGATAAAGGGAATAGACGCATCCTTTATGTCGGCTATAGTTTATTCAGTTCTTGAAAGACAGCTCACGCTCGACTATATTTTAAGCCGTTATTCAAAGCTGCCACTTAAAAAAATAGAAACAAAAACGCTTATTATTCTGCGTATGGGTGTAACACAGCTTCTATTTATGGATAAGGTTCCCGAAAGTGCCGCCGTAAATGAGAGCGTAAAGCTTGCTAAAAAGAAGGGTTTGCAAAAATCCTCAGGCTTTATCAACGGAATTTTACGCAACATAGCACGTGCCGAGGTGAAATACACTCTGCCAGATAAAGAAAAGGACTATGTAAAGCATTTGTCTGTAAAATATTCCTGTCCGACATTCTTAATTGATTTGTGGCTTGAAAGCTACGGAGAAGAAAATACGCTCGGAATTTTGCAGAGCCTTGCAAACCGCCCTGTTCTGACGGTAAGAGTAAACACTCTGAAAGCAGACAAGCAAAGCGTAATAAATTCTCTTGAAAAGCAAAATGTTATGGTAAGCGAAGTGCCGTTTTTAGAAAATGCACTTTATATAGAAAACACAGGCTCGATAGAAAATCTTGATTCATATAAAAAGGGCGAAATCTATGTTCAGGACGCATCGTCACAGCTTTGTGTAAATGTGCTTTCACCAAAGCCAAATGACAGAGTTCTTGACATCTGCTCTGCGCCGGGCGGTAAAGCGTTTTCAAGCGCTATGCTTATGCAGAACAAGGGCGAGATTTTAGCCTTTGATATGTTCGAGCATAAGCTAAGACTTATAAACAGTTCATCAAAAAGGCTTGGAATTAACATCATAAAAACAGCAATACGTGACGGCGAAAACGATAAAACAACTCTGCCGCTTGGTGACTGCGTTTTGTGTGACGTACCCTGCAGCGGCTTCGGCATAATCAGACGCAAGCCTGAAATACGTTACAAATTAGATACAAGCCTTGACAAGCTTGCCGATATACAGTACCGTATATTGTGTAATTCGTCGCAGTACACCGCAACAGGTGGTGTTCTTGTATATTCCACCTGCACATTAAACCCTAAAGAAAACGGCAATAATGCAGACAGATTTTTGCTGGAGCATAAGGACAGATTTGAACCGATAGAAATTAAACTGCCAAAAGGAATACAAAGGGGAATAGACGAGCCGTCAAACCAGCTCACGCTTTTCCCTCATAAGGGCAACACAGACGGCTTTTTCATCAGTGTCTTTCGCAAAGTGAAATAATAAATCAAAAGGGGTGCTTTCGGTGACAGACATCAAGTCTATGACCAAAAATGAAATAGAAGCTCTTGTCACCGAAAACGGTTTTCAGCGGTTTCGTGCCGCCCAGATTTTCGGCTGGATAAACAAGGGAGTAACTGATTTTGATCAGATGAAAAATATTCCCCTTGATTTAAGAGAAAAGCTAAAATCAATTTGTTACATTTCTGTTGCAACTATTGAAAAAAAGCTTGTTTCAAGCTATGATAATACAGTTAAGTATCTTTTTAAATTTAATGACGGCGAATGTGTAGAGTCGGTAGTTATGAGCTATCACCACGGCTATACAATTTGTATTTCAACACAGGTCGGGTGCAAAATGGGATGTACGTTCTGCGCAACAGGCAAAAGCGGATTTTCACGCAGCTTAACGCCGTCAGAAATGATATGTCAGATAGAAACTGCACAAAGAGATTTAAACATAAGAATTTCAAACATTGTACTTATGGGTATGGGCGAACCGCTTGATAATTTTGACAACGTAATGAGGTTTTTAAGCCTTGTATCATCGCCCGAGGGACTAAATATCGGCATCAGGCACATTTCGCTTTCAACCTGCGGTATAGTGCCTAAGATATATGAACTTGCAGATAAAAAGCTCGGTATAACGCTTTCTGTTTCGCTTCACGCACCTAACGACAAAATAAGAAGCACCACAATGCCGATAAACAAAAAATATCCTATCAGCGAGCTTTTAACAGCCTGCCACTATTACGCAAAGCATACAGGCAGACGAATATCGTTTGAATACGCTATGATAGACGGCGTAAACGATACCGATGAAAATGCAAGGGAGCTTGCAGACAGATTACAGGGAATGCTCTGCCACGTCAATCTGATACCCGTAAATACTGTCAAGGATTCGGAATACAAAAAAAGCGGAAAAATAAGACAGCAGTCATTTATAGATATACTATCAAAAAAAGGAATAACGGCAACCGTAAGGCGAACGCTCGGCAGCGACATCAACG
>CAMFTQ010000156.1 GCA_945988865.1 uncultured Anaeromassilibacillus sp. | reverse complement strand
AACATCAAAAACAGCAGTCAGTGTGAAAACCGACTGCTGTTATTTTATATCAATATAAATTATCTGTTTGCCTTTACAGCTTCAAATTCTTCTGTAATTTCTTTTTCGGGAGCAGGAGTAAGCATGCTCACAACTACTATGAATACTAAAGCGACAATAAATGCCGGTAAAAGCTCATAAATGTTCCACACACCGCCTAACGGACGTACAACGTATTTCCAAACGAAAATTGTTACACCGCCTGTCACCATTCCGGCGATTATACCGTATTTGTTTGAACGCTTCCAGAACAGTGCGCAGAGCATTACAGGACCGAAAACTGCACCGAAACCTGCCCACGCAAACGATACAATGCTGAATACAGAGCTGTTCGGGTCCCAAGCAATTACAACTGCAACGGCTGCAATTGCAATAACTGTTGCACGTGCAATTATCATTGTTGCCTTTTTAGAAAGGTTGATTTTAAATACACCCTTTAGCACATTTTCTGAAATACTTGAAGAAGCGGCGAGCAGCTGTGAATCTGCCGTTGACATTGTGCAGGCGAGGATACCGGCAATAATAAGTCCTGCGCCGATTATTGCGATAAATCCGTTCTGACTTAAAAGCTGTGCTATCTTGATAATGAGTGTCTCAGATGCTGAACCCTCAAGCGCTTCAACTGCTCCTGCCTTTGTCATACTGTAACCGATAACACCGATTAAAATTGCAACTCCCATTGAGATTACTACCCAAACAGATGCAATTCTGCGTGATGTTTTTATGTTTTTCTCGTCCTTTGTAGCCATAAATCTGAGCAGTACGTGTGGCATACCGAAATATCCGAGTCCCCACGCAAGTGTTGAAATAATCGTGATAATTCCGTAGGAATCGGCACCGCCTGTTTCTGCATTATGTATGCTTGTCATTGACAAAAATCCCGGCAGCTCTTTTGCGTTATTCATTACAACGTCCCAGCCACCTGCTACATTTACGCTAAACAGAACAACGATAAACAAAGCAACCGTCATTACAATACTCTGAATAAAGTCTGTTGTACTTGCCGCCAAAAATCCGCCGAGTGCTGTGTAGCCTACGATTACTACTGCGCTTATTATCATAGCCGTTGTATAATCAATACCAAACAGCGATGAGAACAGCTTTCCGCAGGCTGCAAAGCCTGACGCTGTGTACGGTACAAAGAAAACTACGATAAACACGGCAGAAACAGTCAGAATTATTCTTGACTTGTCACGGTATCTGTCCGAGAAAAAGTCGGGCAGTGTGATTGAATTTGTCTTTACGCTATAGCGTCTTAATCTTTTTGCAACTAAAAGCCAGTTTAAGTACGTGCCTATCGCAAGTCCGATTGCAGTCCACGCTGCGTCACAAATGCCTGTAAGGTACGCAAGTCCGGGCAAGCCCATAAGCAGCCAGCTGCTCATATCAGAGGCTTCGGCGCTCATAGCGGTAACAAACGGCCCTAACCTTCTGCCGCCTAAGTAAAAGTCGTTTGCATCATCGTTTTTCTTAGAATAAATAAACCCGATTACAAGCATCATCATAAGGTAAAGACCTATAACTATCAGAATGCCGATTGTCGATTCGTTCATATTATTCTCCTCCTCTTTTTTATTTATTTAAATATGACATCTGTCATAAGGGAAAACAATAACTTAAAATGAGTATTCTATTACTAAAAACGGCGGCACTGCATATTTTTGATGCAATACCGTCGAAACTGATTTATAGCTTTTCAGTTATTTTAAGTATTTATTTATATATATCTCTGCCTTGTCAAGCACACGCAGATCGTTGTCGTAACAGCATTTTCTCTTTGCCTGCTGTAAATCAACCCAGATAAAGCTGTCTATTTCGCTTTCCTGAATTTTCACATTGTCGGAAAACGTCTGAGCAAGAAAGAACACAACCCTTTTTCTGATTTTTCCGAACGGGCAATAGTCGCTCACCTCTCGAAAGCCGTCTATTATCTGCACGTCAAGACCTGTTTCCTCTTTAATTTCTCTGATTGCAGTCTGCTTTTCTGTTTCTCCCTTTTCTATATGACCTTTGGGAAAGCTCCAGTATCTGCCGTTGTTGTTCTTTACAAGCAAAACCTTTGTGCCGTGTCTTGCCTTGTGAAAGATAAGACCGCCGCACGATTTTTCGTACAGACATTTTATTTCTGCTATCCTGATATTTTTTAAGCTGCCGAGTATTGTCAGAAGCTCCGGCTCGTAGTATATATCGCCCTCGTGAGCTACTACAAGCTTTTCACTGCCGTCAGAAAGGGTGACAACTGCAACTACAACTCCGTAAAAGCTATCGCCCGAAATCCTTCTTCGTGTTACGACATATGCGCCCATATTGCTTATATAATCTCCGTTTGCATAGCCTGAATAAAGCTTTGACTCTGCAAGTGTACCGAAAATAGTAACGCTTACCTTCTTTGAAATCATACGGCTGTCCCCCTTTCCCCATTATTTTTGCTTAATTATTTGATTGCCTTCAGCTGCTCAAGTCTTTCGGCTTCGCAGGCAAACTTTGTGCTGTTTAAGATAAGCACGTCTGTTATGCCGTTTTGCTTGCAGTAATCTTTTAAGCTGCCTGACCATTTTCTGTAGTCGATAACGTGTGTTTCATCGTAATTTGCGGCAAGATACGGTGTAAAGGTGTTTCCGTAATATTCCTTTACAACAGCGAGCTTTTTGCCTGTTTTGCAGTCTGATTTCATAACGAACAGCGGATTACTGCCACCTAAGAATACACTGTCATCTGTTGCTTCGCTGTCATAAACAGAAGAATTTTCCTTTTCTCCGTCACTGTTTATGATATAAGCTGACGTTTTGTCTTTAAGCTCGTAGTAATCAATCGTGTCAAGATTGTTTGAAAGCTCCTCAGAATCGTAGTTATTAGCGAAAACTCCGCTGTAGTCCTTGATTGTCTTTTTGGTGCAGTCCTCAAGTCGAACAGGCTTAAGCGATGCTAAATCGGCAAACGACAGATAAGCCTTATACGCTCCGAGGCTTGTCCACAAATCGTCTGTATTGTAGAAGATATACTCGTTAGCACCTGCCGACCTGTCTCTTATACACATCTGACGCTGCCGACGAAGGCTTAGGTGTA